>CBDUSG010000188.1:0-6353 GCA_965369575.1 uncultured bacterium
CGGCTCGGCGGCATGGACGAGGTCGGGTCCACGCTCTCGATCGGCGACTACATTAAGCGCATGAATCGCGTGATGAACGAAAATCGCAAGGAGTATTCGCGGATTCCCGATACCCGCGAGATGATAGCGCAGTATCTTCTGCTCTACTCGATGTCGGGCGACCCCGACGATTTCGACGACGTCGTGGACTACGAATACAGGCAGGCTAAAATGCGAATACGCGTGAACTCGGATCATTCGGCCGTGCTTAAAGGCGTGATCGACAGAGTGCGCGTCGAGGCCGCAGACCTGTTCGCGAATCTGCCGGCAAAGGCGCGTCTGGCCGGCCCGGTGATGACCTCGTATACCTTCATGGATCTCATAGTGCGCGGGCAGATAATGAGCATCCTGGCCGCAATCGTGATGGTGTTCCTCATAACTTCGGTCATGTTTCGCAGCGCGGCGGCGGGGCTTTTCTGCACGATCCCGGTCGGGATCGCCACGCTGCTTAATTTCAGCCTGATGGGCGTCGCGGGAATCCCGCTCGGCGTGACCATGGCGCTGCTGTCCGGCATGGGTATCGGCATCGGCGTCGACTATGCTATCCATTTCGTCGCAAGGTACCGCCGCACGACCGGCGGCGATGGCGGCCGAAAAGAGCGAATCCAGGCGACGCTCGGCACCTCGGGCCGCGCTATCCTCTTCAATGCCGTTGTCGTCATAGCGGGTTTTCAGGCGCTGTCGATCTCGAATTTTCCGCCGAACCGCTACCTGGGTGCGCTCGTGTCCGTAAATATGGTCGCCAGCTTCCTGGGAGCGGTCACCGTGCTTCCCGCCTGCTTTGCCGTCTTCAAACCGAAATTCGCCGACCATCCCGGCGGAAAATCGGAAAAATCCTCTGATTGACAGGTTGTAACCGCCCGGAAATAGCTGTTCCCCTTCCCGGAAACGTTGAAAATTTCCACGCCGCCTGCGTTTCAATATGAAACGAATTGTGCCCTGCCCCGGATGCTCAAAGGTAAAGATGGCAAAACGACATTGTTATAACTGCTGTAGTTATAGCATGTTACGGATATTGGAGATCGTCTGGACAAACTTGGCATCCTCCTTGCTCTTTATCAAGGTGGAATCCAATGAATCATGGAATCATAACCCGAGAGGAGAGACCCAATGAGTAAGGTTATAGGAATAGACCTTGGAACCACCAACTCGTGCGTCGCCGTGCTCGAAGGCGGCGAGCCCACGGTCGTGCCCAACAGCGAGGGCGGGCGCACGACGCCTTCGGTCGTAGCGTTCACGAAAAGCGGCGAGCGCCTCGTGGGAACCGTCGCCAGGCGGCAGGCGATCACGAATCCGGAAAACACCGTATTTTCCATCAAGCGGTTCATGGGCCGCAAGCACGCCGAAGTATCGAGCGAGAAAAAGATTGTTCCCTACGAGACGGGCGCGGCGCCCAACGGTGACACCCAGGTGGTTGCCGGAGGCAAGACATACAGACCGCCGGAGATTTCGGCAATGATTCTGCAGAAAATGAAGCAGAGCGCCGAGGATTACCTGGGTCAGAAGGTCACCCGGGCCGTCGTCACCGTTCCGGCATACTTCAACGATTCTCAGCGGCAGGCGACCAAGGACGCGGGCAAAATAGCCGGCCTCGAGGTCCTGAGGATAATCAACGAGCCGACTGCGGCCTCGCTCGCGTACGGACTGGATAAGAAGAAGGACGAGAGGATAGCCGTCTACGACCTCGGCGGCGGCACGTTCGACATCTCGATACTTCACCTTGGTGAAGGCGTGTTCGAGGTGCTCTCTACCAGCGGAGACACGCATCTGGGCGGCGACGACTTCGACCAGCGCATAATCGACTGGCTCGCCGAAGAGTTCAGGAAAGAGCAGGGGATCGACCTGCGCAGCGACCGAATGGCGCTCCAGCGCCTCAAAGAGGCCGCCGAAAAGGCGAAATGCGAGCTGTCCAGCTCGCAGACGACCGACATAAATCTGCCGTTCGTGACTGCGGACGCATCCGGTCCGAAGCATCTGAACGTGACGCTCACACGCTCGAAGCTCGAGCAACTGGTGGACGAACTTATCGAACGCACTCGCGGACCCCTCATGAAGGCGCTCGAGGACGCAAAGGTCGGGGCGAGCGAGATCGACGAGGTCGTCCTGGTGGGCGGCCAGACGCGGATGCCCAAAGTGCAGGAAATGGTCAGGGAAATTTTCGGCAAGGAAGCGCACAAGGGCGTGAATCCCGACGAGGTCGTCGCCATCGGCGCGGCCATCCAGGCAGGAGTGCTGGCCGGCGACGTCAAGGACGTGCTCCTGCTCGACGTCACGCCGCTTTCGCTCGGCATCGAGACCAGGGGCAGCGTGTGTACGAGGCTGATCGAGCGCAATACCACGATCCCGACGCGCAAGAGCGAGATATTCACGACCGCCGACGACAGCCAGACATCCGTCGAAGTGCATGTGCTGCAAGGCGAGCGCGAGATGGCCGCCGGCAACAAGACCATAGGCCGCTTCCATTTGACGGGCCTGCCGCCCGCGCCGCGCGGCGTACCGCAGATCGAGGTCGCGTTCGACATCGACGCCAACGGCATATTGCACGTCTCGGCCAAGGACCTCGCCAGCGGCAGAGAGCAGACGATTCGCATCGAGGCCTCGAGCGGCCTGACCGAAAGCGAAATCGACACAATGGTCAAAGACGCCCAGGCGCACGCCGGCGAAGACAAGGAGCGTCGCGAGATGGCCGACGCCGTCAATCAGGCCGAGTCCATGGCGTACGATACGGAGAAGAATCTCAAGGAGATGGAGGACAAGATTCCCGCCGAGCAAAAAGGAACGCTCGAGGCCGCAGTCGGCCGCGTCACTGAGGCGATCAAGGCCGGTGAAATCGGCGAGATCAAGTCGGCGACAGATGCGCTGCAGCAGACATGGCAGCAGGTCTCGACCGAGATATACCAGCAGGCGGGAGCCCAGGCCGGCGCACATGCCGGCGGGCCGCAGGGCCCGGTCACCGGCGGGCAGGACGGCAACGGATCCACCGGCGCCGCTCCGGGAAACGGCGAGGACGTAATCGATGCCGACTATGAAGTCGTCGATGAGGAAAAGAAGTGAAAATCGATTTAGCCGCCGGTTTGGGCGGCGAGATGGACGATCAGGTGTTCGGAACACGATTCCGATCCTGAAGACGGATAACGGAGGAAGGAGGCGCCGAAAATGGCACTGATACGATGGAGACCGAGAACCATGCTGGACCCATTCGCGGATCTTTCCGGGATGAGGGATGAGATCAACCGCCTGTTCGATATCCCGCTGGGCCGCAGCGCGTTCGATCATCCGAGCCTGTTCGATGGCGAATGGGCTCCGGCGGTCGACGTGTTCGAGAACGACGACAAGATCGTCGTCAAGACAGAGCTGCCCGGTATGACCGATAAGGACATCGAGGTTGACATCCTGGGCGACACGCTCACGATCAAGGGCGAAAAGAAGAAAGAGGAAGAAGACAAGGACCGTCACTACCACAGGCTCGAAAGGGTGCACGGCTCGTTCCATCGAACGGTCACACTGCCCGGAGAGGTCGAGCCTGAAAACGCCAAGGCCTCTTTCAGCGACGGAGTCCTCGAGATCGAGGTCCCCAAGAAAGAGCAGGCGAGGCCCAAACAGATTAAGGTCGACGTAAGCTGACGCAGCGCAGGGCCTCTCTCGAGGCCCTCTTGCGGACCGCGGATATGGATAATAATCAACATCGGGAGGAACCGAAAATGACGAGACGAGCAAACGGAGAGCGCGAAGGGGTCAGATACAGGGCTCCTCGCGTTGAAATAAGCGAAAGCCCCGAGGCCGTTACGCTCCGCGCCGAGATGCCCGGAGTCGCCAGGGAGGACTTCGACATCAGCGTCGAGGGCGACGAGCTTACCATCAGAGGAAGACGCCGGCCCGTGAACTCCGGGCTCAGGCTGGTCCACGGCGGAATAGATCGCGCCGATTTTTTCCGAGCGTTCACGCTGGGCGACGCGTTCGACACGGCCGACATGAAGGCGCGGCTCGAAAACGGAATCCTTACGCTGACGCTTTCGAAAAAGCCGGAGATTCTCCCCAGGAAGATCCCGGTCGAAGCGGTGGCCGGCGTCGGCTGAGCGGCGGCGGCCAGTGGCCGCTGACAACGGATTCTTCGTATCCTTGCTTCGGCGATGTCTGTGTCGCACAGGACCGGGTCTCGCTGGAAATGAATCAGTAAGGCCGGTTATGAAACGACGCCTTTTCCGCAGACCGATGCCAGTCGCGCTCACTGGCACAGAAACGGATTAAGCCCGTCGATACTCGTCAGGGAAGAGATGCGGAGCATCTCATGTCCGCGGCGGCGGCCAGTGGCCGCTGACAACGGATACTTCGTATCCTTGCTTCGACTATGTCTGTGTCGCACTGGACCGGCTCTCGCTGGAAATGATTCAGTAAGGCCCGCCAGGAAACAACTTTTTTTTTTACAGACTGATGCCAGGCGTGTTCACTCGCACATAGACGGAACCAGCCGTCAAAGCCCTTCAGGAAAGAGATGCGGAGCATCTCATGTCCGCGGCGACTCGCCGCAGAAGGAAGCTATAGATGAACGTGCTCAGAACCACGATGCTGCTTACCGCGCTCACGCTGCTGTTCGTGTTCGTCGGGCAACTGATCGGCGGCCGCAGCGGCGCGATCTTCGCGTTTTCGCTGGCCGTCATAATTAACATCGGCGCCTACTGGTTCAGCGACAAGCTCGTGCTGACCATGTACCGCGCCCAGCCGATCTCGCGCGCCGAGGCCCCGGGCCTGTACTCGATAGTCGAGCAGCTCGCCTCGAACGCGGGCCTCCCGATGCCGCGCCTCTGCATCATGCCGAGCGAATCGCCGAACGCGTTCGCGACCGGCCGCAACCCGCAGAACGCGGTCGTCGCCGTCACGCACGGGATTCTCGACATATTGACCGAGGACGAGCTTAGAGGCGTGCTCGCGCACGAGCTGGCGCACATACGAAACCGCGACATGCTCATAGGCTCGATCGCCGCAACGCTCGCGGGCGCGATATCGATGCTCGCCTATTTTGCGCGCTGGGGCGCTATCCTGGGAGGTCTCGGCGGAAGAGACGACCGCGACGGAGGCATTATCGGACTACTTGTTGCCGCTATCGTGGCGCCGATCGCGGCCCTTTTGATACAGATGGCCGTCTCGCGCTCGCGCGAGTACGGGGCAGATGCGACCGGCGCGCAGATTGCCGGCAGCCCCCACGGGCTCGCCGATGCGCTCGCCAAGCTCGAGGCCGCCTCGGAGCGCAGGCCCATGCGCGCCAATCCGGCATCGGCCCACATGTTCATAGTGAACCCGCTACGCGGCAAAAGCGTCTGGAACCTGCTGAGCACTCACCCGCCGATGCCCGAACGCATCCGCCGCCTGCGCAGGCAGCGGAGCTGAGTGGCCGCTATCCCTCGGTCGCCCGAAACACATCAGCCGCAGGCACAAATGCCCGCGCCGACCAGCTTGTATGGGACTCGCAAACTGGTCGACGCGGGCTTTTTGTCGCGGCCATTTTCGTCCGAGGCAAAGAAATCCGATATCTCCGAGCATGCATTGAGGAAACATTCGCTTGTGAAGAGCACATGAACTCTGCAAACGCGGACAGTCAATGCCATAGCAAGCGTTTTGACAGTCGGTTGGGGCTGTGCTACACTTTGGGGACGGGATACACAACACCGTTTTGGCGTGGAAAATGGCGACAAAAAAGAATAAAAACCCGATGGTTGTGGGCAAAAGCCTGCAGTTTCCGTTTTCGAAGGGGATACTGTCGCAGAGGCTGATCGACATCGGGCTCGAGGCGGACAATGCCTATGGCATCGCCGAGAAGATCGAGGCGCGGCTGCGCCGGCGCAAATCGGGCCGGATCGAAAAAAAGCAGTTGAAGAACGTCGTCGCCGGCCTGCTCGAGCGCGAACACGGCAAGGAGACGGCGGAGAAATTCATTGAATGGAGCAAGCTGTCCTCGCCGATCCTGGTCATGGGCAGGGGCTCGGGCGTTCCTTTTTCGAAGGGAATACTCTCGCAGTCGCTGGAGGCCTCGGGCATCGAGCCGAACATATCGCATGCGCTCGCGGTGCAGATCGAAAAGACTCTTATGCGCCGCCGCAATCGCGAGGTCACGCAAGACGAGCTTCGCGAGTTGATCGGCAAGATGCTGGAGAATAAGCACGGCGGTCCCTACGCCGATCGCTACCTGCTATGGCGCCGCCTGAAGAATCCCGCGCGGCCTCTTGTCATCCTGCTTGGAGGCACGGCCGGCACGGGCAAGTCGACTCTCGCGGTCGAGCTTGCGCATCGCCTGGGGATCATACGAGTGATCTCGACCG
>CBDUSG010000189.1:0-6336 GCA_965369575.1 uncultured bacterium
TGATCGAAATAAAAAGCTAGTTGCATCGAATCCTCCATCGGCCATGAAGGGCCGTCAAATCTTCTCGACCTGAACGTGGGCGGAATTGTACGGCGTAATGTCGGTGGGCGTATGCACGTCGTGGCACAACGCGTTGGCGGCCCCTTTCGTGTCGACGCCGTCGGCGTCAAGCTCGAACTCGATCCCCTGGTCGACGTTGATCGTTCCGGGAATGATACGCTCGGTCACGCGCGCGGGCAGCATTGTCGCTCCCACGGCGCTCGCAACTTTCACCATATCGCCGTTCTGTATGCCTCTGCTTTCGGCATCGACCGAGTTGATCCACACTTCATGCGCCTCCGTCTCCCTTACCCACGGCAGATTGTAAAACATCGAGTTGCAGCTTTTCTTGCTGTGGCCCGTCACGAGATTCAAAGGAAACCGCTCGTCCGTCTCGTCAGGGTCGGGCGCGACATATTTCGCGGTTGCGGTAATGCCGGGATTGTCCGACTCGGCTGCCGACTCTGAATATATCTCTATCTTTCCGCTGGCCGTCGAGAACGGGTTGTCTTCGATGTCCTCGATCTGCTTGTGGAAGGCGATGTGCGGTTTCTCCAACTTATACTTCAGGAACCCGCGTTCTTTGAACTTATCCCAGTCGTCGATGCCCGCGCCCTGGGTCAGATATTCCAGCCACTCTTCCTCCGGCGTATCGTTGAACTTTTCTATGCCGAGTCGCTCGGCGAGGGCGGCGCAGATGTCGATGTCGTTGCGGCATTCGGCGTACGGCTCGATCGCCTTGCCGGAATAAATGATATAATGTCCATTCAGCCACGGGATCATCACGTCGTTTCGCTCGAACTGCGTCGTGGCCGGCAGCACGATATCGGCATATCGAGCGGTCGCCGTCAGGAAATGGTCGTGGGCGACCATGAAGTCGAGCATCTTCAGCGCGCGCTCGGCCTTGCGGACGTTTCCGAGCTGGTTGACCGTGTTGCCCGCGACCGAGTAGACCATCTTTATGTCGGACGGATACCCGCCCGCGCGGCCCTCGATGATGGCATCGGCCCACTTGTTCCAATGTACCGGAACGCTGTTCGACGAGCTTCCTCCCGGGAAGTTCATGACTCTCATCTGGATCGGATACCCGAATATCGAAAGTCCCGTGTCGCCGCCGGAGACTCCGATGTTGCCCGTCATCACGGAAAGGGTCGCCGTAGCCAGGTTGAACTGCCGGCCGTTGAATATCCGGCCGGGGCCATAGCCGGGGCTGAGCGCGGCCGGTTTCGTGGTCGCATACTCTCGCGCCAGCTCAGCGATGGTCTCTGCGGGCACTCCGGTTATCGGCTCGGCCCATTCGGGCGTCTTGGGCACGTCGTCTTCCCGGCCCATCACGTACTCTTTGAATTTGTCGAAGCCGACCGTGTATTTGTCAAGAAAATCGTTGTCGCAAAGGTTTTCATCTATCATGACGTATGCCATCGCGACGAGCATGGCCGCGTCGGTCTTGGGTCGAATCGGAATCCATTGGTCCGCAAATGTTGCGGCCGAATCCGTGTAGCGCGGGTCGACCACGACTATGCGAGCGCCGGCCTCTTTCGCCAGCGACAAGTAATAGCTGGTATTGGTTCCCCATATCGAGTCGGTCGGATTCCAACCCCACATGATGATCATCTTCGAATTGATCAGGTCCTCGCGTTCGTTGCCGCTGAACACAGAACCGAACATCTGGAATGCGGCGTCCACGGTGGCCTGGTTCGATATGATCCCGTGCAGATAGGTCTGCCCGCCGAACATGTTGAGCAATTTTTGTATGGCGTTGGCGCCGTGGTGATACGCGCACAGCATCGTGCCCGAATGCGACATGTTCATGATGGCGGTCGAGCCGTGCTCTTCGCGAATCTCGAGCATCTTCCCGGCGATGGTATCGAGCGCCTCATCCCAATCGATGCGCTCGTACTTGCTGTCGCCCCTCTCCCCTACCCTTTTGAGAGGATGTTTCAGGCGATCGGGATGATAGAGCCGCTGGCGGTACGCGCGCCCCTTTAGACACGCGCGCAACTGCGCCGCGCCGGACTTGTCCGGAAGCGATTCATCGGTCGTGATCCGTTTGACGACGCCGTCCTCGACATGCGCTATCAGCAGGCAGCTCCCGCCGCAATCGTGCGGACAGCCGACAGGTACTTTCTTCACTTCACTCGCCATGTCTCAATTCTCCTGAATTCTACCGTTTTTCCATTAGTCCGTGGCAGCGACATCTTCTGTCCTCGACGGCCCATGTCCGGCTCGGGCGCGACGCCGCGGCCCCTCTATTTTATCACATCAGGAAGTCCTGCGAGTCACGGCCTTAGTCCGCGGCGTCCGCCGACTGCGCCGCGAGAATTTCGTCCGAGCGCTGAGGCGCCGCGTTAATGAACGCGGCTATCACACCGGTCAACGCCATGAGCCCGACAAACACGTATAACGTGGGCACGTAGGTGCCGTGCGCATCGGAGGCAAGCCCGAGCGCAACCGGGCCTATCGCCGCGCCGATGATTGATATCAGGTTCAAAACTCCGAAAACGGCTCCAAAATGCCTGACGCCGAGCGTCTCGCCCACAAGCAGCGGATTCACCGTGAGCGGCGCGCCCACGCCGAACCCATAGAGGAGCGCGAACAGAACGACTACGCTGTACGAAGTCGCCAGCGTGAGGGTCGCGACTGAAACGGCCATCAGCGCGCATGCTGCGGTCATGGCGCTCTTCGGTCCCCAGCGATCCGCTATCGGCCCGAAGAGAAACTTTGCCACGGTCATCACACCGAGCGTGATGGTCCACGCGTATGCAGCCCTCGTCGGCGTATGCCCGAAATCCGTCAGGCACGGCGCTATGTGCGTGCCCAGCCCGCTGGTTACGAGGCCGATGATGAACATGAGCGCGGCAATCTGCCAGAAGGCCGTCGTCGAGAAGGCCTCGGCGACCGTGAGCCCCCAGCCCGTTTCGCCTGCGTCGACCTCGGCGTCGGGATCGACGTAGGGCTCGAAGCCGGCCTCCGACGGACTGGGCCGAAGCAGAAAAACTATGAGCGACAGACCGAGCGTGAGAATCACTGTACCGCTGAAGGCGTAGGCCGCCCTCCATCCATGGTTCTGGATAATCCAATTGGCGACCGGCGTCATGCACATACCGCCGACGCTCGTGCCCATCGCCATGATGCCCATCGCCGTCCCGCGCCGCGACGCAAACCAGTTCGAGATGATGAGCGAGCAAGGGATCACCGTCGCGCCCGCAAGCCCGCATCCTACAAAAGCGTAGAGTATGTAAATCTGCCACAGCGCGGTCGCCATACTCGCGATCAATATGCCGAAGCCTATCATGAGCGCACCGACTATCATGACGGGCCTGGCGCCGAGCCGATCCATCAGCTTACCCGATATCGGCGCGGCGATTCCCATTCCGAGAGCGCCGATCATCATCGCGAACGAGATTCCTCCCCTGGTGGAGCCGAGGTCCTCGACGAGCGGATCGAGAAAAATTGTGAAGGTGTTGAGGACGGCGCCGTAAAGCAGGAACATTACGCCGAAGCAGGAGAGAACCACGAAGCGTCCATATGAGAGCACGCGCCAGATCGCGCGGACGGAATCGGAAAAAGAGCGGGCGGAATTCATGGCCGGGCTATTCCTTTTGTCTGGTTACCGTAGTGGACGAGCAATTCTGTGGAGGGAAGCCCAAAAAAACCCGGCCAAGAATAACACAATTGCGGATTGAATGCAAAGGGGCCGGACGAACCGGAGCGACGTGCATAACGAAAGCCGGGGCACGGCCTGGCGCGCCCCGGTCTGTGAGCTTTTTCCTCTGCTATTTGCCGGCGGATGTGTCTTCCGGAACCTCAGGCGTCGACGCCGGCCATCCTTTTTGCGGTGGCCGTGTACTCGGCCAGCGGGGCCTCGAACAGGATCATCATCTTCTGCGCCTCCATCGAGCCCTCGGCATGAACGCTTGTCACCTCCATATGACCGTGATCGGCCGATGCGACGAGCCTGTGCGCCGTCTCGATCAGCCGCAGACGCTGCTCGGGCGTGTACTTCTCCGAGCCTCCGAGATAATATTCCATATACTCTCGCGTTTCCGGATTCGTCCAGTCCTTGTAGGTCGGCGCGGTCGATATGATCCCGCCAGAGACATCCTGGATCAACTGGATGAAATCGTGGTAATTGCTCGCGAAGTGCAGCTTGGCCATGTTCGCTATCAAGGGGTTGGGCACGGCTATGTCTCCGTACATGACCGGGTCCTTCGCGGCCGCGCCCGCGAGCGCCTTCAGCGTCTCGACGTAAGCGGCCATCTCGGCGATCTTGCCGCGCACGTGGCCGACGCGCTCGATGCCGTTGGCCTCGGCCATCGCGATCCCGATGCCGGCCATTGCCTCGACAATCGGTATCTTGTAGCTTATCGCCGTGAACCGGTGGAAGCTGGCAAAGGTGTAAGCCAGCATCATCGATGCCTGCCACTCGCCGCACATGAAAACCCGCTCCCACGGCACGAACACATCGTCGAAGACAACCATCGCCTCCGACAGCGTGCGCACCGGATGCGCCTGCGGGAACTCGAAGGGGCTGCGCTCGCCGCGGCCCGGCCGACATATCATGGTGATACCCTCTGCGTTGGCCGGGATCGCAAAGCTCAGCGCGTAGTCGGCCTCATCCTCGCGCATCTGCCGCGTGGGAGTCACGATTATCTCGTTGGCCACCGGCCCGCTCGTTATATGCATCTTGCATCCCTTGACGACGATGCCGTCCTTTCGCCTGTCCACGACGCGGAGATAGTAATCCGGATGCTCCTGCTTCGAGGGCGGCCTGCTGCGGTCGCCCTTCGCGTCGGTGACGGCGCCGCACATCGCGAGGTCGTTTTTCTTCACGTGACGAAGATACTCCTGCGCGCGCTCCTTGTACTCCTCGACGCCCATCCGGTCTGCAACAACGGTCACGGCATTCAGGCAATCGGTGCCGACGTCCTTGCCGAACGGCAGCCCGCCGGTGAGCCGGATCGACTCGGCGATCATCTTGCTCCGCAGCTCGAGGTCCTCGACCGTTCTCGGGGTCTTGAAAAACCGGCTGATCGGCTCGCCGGTCTCCTCGTCCTCGGCGACGAACAGATTCCTCACGGCCGGGTCCTCGCTCTCGGTTAAAACAAAATCCTGCGCGACCGTCTCGACCGTCACCTTCAACAGATGATGGGCGGTCACATCCTCGACCTTTTCGCCCAGAATATACACTCGCCTGCCGTCGCGCAGGCTCTCGCGATACTCGTCGGCTGTTCTCAACGCCATGATTCAAAGCCTCCTCTCGTATTTCAATTGCTGAGTAGTTTCAGATGGCAATATAATCCTTCTGAATAAGGAAGGGAGAATTATTATAACATGAACCGCCCGGAAATCAGGCCTGCGCAGAGAAAAGGCAGGTCGAGCGAGCGGCCGGGATTGCGGGTGTGAGGTGTCGCGGGCATATTGGCCGAATGAATTCGGCCCTACAGGCCGCAGATGGATTTGAATAAGCGCGGCGGTTTTCTCCGCCGATAGCTGAGAATAGCTTTTGTACTATGTGCGGCAATTCTCGGGCGATCTGCGTCGTCTATCGATTCATCTTTGTCCGCACGAGACTACAATTCGCCCGCCAAAGCGCCCACAATCCGTGTCGTCTATCGATTCATCTTTGTCCGCGCGAGCCTACAATTCCCCGGCCAGGGCGCGGGCGGCGGTTTTTTTAAAGGCGTCGGCGATCTGGTCGAGGTACTCGGGACAGGGCACGTGGAACCCGATGCTGGACAGGATGAGCTCCTCGCCGTCGCAGCGTTTTTCGGCCTCGGGACAGTCGCCCTCTTTGTATTCGACTTGCCGCGAGGCATGGCTGCACTCCCACGGGCAGCCTTTCCCCCAAAACTTTCTCTCTTTGAGGCGCGGCCTGAGGTGGATCGGCGTGCCGACGTAGCTATGCGTCTCGAGACCCTCGAGCGCAAGCGCGTTGCGGAACTTATCGAGCGGTGTCCCGCCGAGTTCATCCGCCTTGTAAGTGAGCGGCGCCATGTGCACGGCGTGCCCGCAGTCGGGCGCTACGTAGGTGGGTCTTATGCCGGGGATATCCTCGAGCCGCCCGGTCAGATGCTCGAGGTTGGCGCGGCGATGCGCGAGCCGCTCATCGAGATGTTTGAGCTGCACGACGGCGATCGCGGCCGAAAGCGCGTGCATGCGCACATTGGGCGCGATGCTGTCTATGTATTTGCCCATCGGACTGTCCTGCAGTTCCTGGAACTGGCGCGACGGATGCGATGCCCAACTGACGACCTCGTCAAAGAACGCCTCGTCGTCGAACACCATGATTCCGCC
>CBDUSG010000190.1:0-6326 GCA_965369575.1 uncultured bacterium
AGCTCTCCCAGGGCGCCGATCGCGGCGTCGTGGGCCTCACCGATGTTGTGCTCGGTGGTCAAAGACAGTTTGCCGCTCGACCAAGCGTAGCCGCCCGCGCCCCCGGCCGCCGCAACGACCGCGACGCACCCCGAGGCCAGAAGCGATATGCCGACCAGCGCCGCCAACATTGTCAGTACCCTTCGATTCATCGTAAAACTCCTCCTTTCAACTTTTCGCCCGACCGCGCCGGGCATCACTCGAGATGACGGCCGATAATCCTTCTGTAGCGATCCGTGTGATATTGCACCGGTCTTCCCGGCGGCAGCTTTGCAATCTCTTCTCCGACGGCCCGCACTCTGTCTTCCGATAACGGATGCGTGCTGAGCAGGTTCAGCGTTCGGCCCGGACTCTCCGAGCTGAGCTTGCCGAGTTTTTTCTGAAATGAGAGCATCGCGTTCGGGCTGTAGCCCGCGCCGAACATATAATGCACGCCGAGCCGGTCGGCCTCTATCTCGTCGTCGCGCGAGAACTTGAGCGTACCCAGCGAGCCGATGATGTCGCGCGAGATCTCGGCGACGGCGCCCGGATTCTCCCCCAGTACGATCTGGGCCAGCATATAGAACCCATAAGTCTTGGTGAGCTGCTCGGTTGAGTGCCGCGCGGCTATATGCGCGATCTCGTGCCCCAGCACGCTCGCCAGTTCGGCCTCGTTCTCGGCGTATCTCAGGAGGCCGGTGTTCACGTATACCGGGCCGCCGGGCAGCGCAAACGCGTTCACCTCATCGTCGTTGTCTATTATCTTAAACCTGTACGGCACATTTTGCCGCCCGCTCCGTGCCGCCACCCTTTTTCCGACCTCGCCGATGTATTTCGTGAGCGCCCGATTGCGCAGGACGGGCTGCTCCTTTTCGATCTCGGCCGCGAGGCTTTTCCCCAAACGGATTTCCTCTTCGGTCGAGATAAAATTGATCTGCCCCGCGTTTATGCCGGACGTCGCGCAAGACGCCGCGACCAGGAGCAGCGGCGCAACAAGAGCTATATGGCCGATCCGAGTCTTCATTATGAAGTCCCTCCTCCGGCGCCGGCCGGTGAATCGGCGCTACGGAAATTGCGGCTTGTCGAATTCCGCCAGTGCAGCCTCGAGCAGCTGCAGGCTCAGCAGCAGTTGCCCCCTGTCGATTTCGGGGGATTCGGCCCCCTTATCCGCGTCCCGACCGTCTCGCGAAAGCGTCGTCAGGACGGCCGCGGGAAAGCCGCGTTTGGCGAAGGCCCTCGAATCCGCCGCGTCCCCGGAAACTATCTCGAGCGGGCTCCCTGTCGTGGCGACCGCCGCGCGGTTAAGGGTCCGGATCAGCTCGCGGTCGGCATCGAGCGAAGACGTCGCTTCGTTGCCCGGTATCAAATATCCGTGTGATCCGCCTCCTCCGGTCTGCTCGCATCCGACGAAAAACGTGGGCAGCACGCTGTTCCGGTCGCGGGCCAGCCTCTTTGCAAACGAGCCGGCGCCGTGCCCTTCCGAGCCCCCGCCGAAGAAGGCTACGCTTACCCACGTGCTGTCGAGCCGGGGATACTTCTGCGACAGGTCCTCGGACAACGCCGCCAGCGTGGCAATCGAGCCGGCATTGCGCATCAGGGCGCGGTCTCCTCTGACGGGAATAGCCCTCGCCGAATGGACGCCGAACGCGACCGCATAGTAGACCGAGCACACCGCCGCCATGATCATCATGATGGTGTGCGCGTCCTCGAAATCGAATTTGCCAAAATGCAGGCCGAGCTGCCAGAGCGCGAGCAGCGCCGCCACAATCGTTATCGGCGGCAGAAAAGCCGAAACAGTTTGAGCAAACCGGCCGGACGCCGTCATCGTCGGCACTGTGTATCGGGTTCCCATGACCACCCTGCGCGCGGCGTCCTGCACGGGAAAATGAGCGACAACGTTCTCCGACTTCTTGTGCATAGGCCAGCAAATGACATGCCATCCGAGCGTAAATTCAAAGAAAAGAATCAGCGGAATCACGAGGCCGGAGACAGCCGCCGCGCGATGCCGCCGCTTCACCACGCTTGTGAGGAACACGACCGAAAGCGCGAGCGCGGTGGCCACGACGAAAGCTTCGGAGAAGGAGGAAAACCGGGTCGTCTGCACCTCGACGAGGGCGCCCGAAGCCTCGAGCGTCGCCCTGATATACTCTGCCACCCGCTCATTCTGACCTGCCCCGGCGCCGCGCAGCTCGATTATCGTATCGACGGTTTCGCTTATGTTCATAATATACTGGGCTCGGAAAACCTGCCCCGCCGCGTCCGGGGACGAGCCCTCGCGCCGACGGTTCCGATTCGATAACAACATGCGGCTGCTTCGGGCGGCCGACAACTCCGATCCGGGACCGGGATTGCCTGCATATTAACACTATGGTTTTTTCCCTGTCAAGATAATTGGGTACGGCCAAGCGTTGATTTTTCATCGATTGACTGTAATCTTTCGACGGCGTCGACGGAAACTTGAAACCCTGAAACCTCTGTGTTATCATGGCCTCTCGGTGACGGCGCGACGGACGAAAAGGCGCGACGCCGCCCGCTTACTCGGCTTTCAATCATGGAAATAGACGCCATAAGAGAACGCTTCGCCCGCCCTCCGGCCGAATTCGGCCCCACTCCGTTCTGGTTCATCAATGACGAACTCGATGAAGGGCGCCTCGCTCGCGCTCTCGAGGAAATGAGCGCCAAGGGCGTCGCAGGCGTCGTCATCCACCCCCGCACGGGAATGGAAGTCGAATACCTGTCCGATACTTTCTGGGAGCGAATGCGCTCGATATGCGATACGCTCAAGCGGCTCGGCATGCAGGGCTGGATATACGACGAATACAACTGGCCGAGCGGCCCCGTCGGCGGAAGATTGCTTCGCGAGCACCCTGAATTCAGACAGACAGGACTCGACTACAAGCTGATTCCCGCGGGGCGACTGGCGGGATCACTCCGAGCTTTGCCCGGAAAGCTTTTCGCAGCCTTCGCCGTGTATCGAGGGAGAATCACCGACATGACGGAGAGGGTGCGGGCCGGCGAATTCGGCGCTTTCCGTGGAGGGAAAGCCCTTGTTTTCTTCATAAAGGAAGCATCCGCCCGGATGTATGCTACTCGATGCGCGCCGTGGGCGCGGGCCGAGACCGGCTACCTCGATTTGCTCAATCCCGCCGCCGTCGACGAGTTCATGCGGCTCACGCATCTCGAGTACGACCGCCATCTCCGCGAGTACTACGGCTCGCCCATCGCCGGAATCTTCACAGATGAGCCGCAGAACTATTGCGCGCTGCCATACACGCCCGCCATGCCCGATATATTCCGGGAACGCTTCGGCCGCGATCTTTGCGAAATCCTGCCGAGCCTTGCGGGCCGGTTCGATGGTATTCCCGTCGAAGAACGCATTCGCAACCGAACCGATTATTTCGAGCTCGCGCGCGATCTTTACGTGGAATCGTTTTTCGAAAAGATCTCCGAATGGGCAAAAGAGCGCGGGCTCGTCTTCACGGGACACCTTGGGGAGGAAGACGACCTGGCTCGATTTCCCGGCACGAACGCAAGCTTTTACGCGCCGCTGAGCCGCATGGACATGCCGGGCACTGATGTGTTATGCGACAAGCATGGCTATGATAAGCGGCATGGCGCGATGAAACATCCCAACTTCAACCCGAAGGCGCTCAGCAGCACCGCGCATCACTGCGGCGCCGAGCGCACGCTCTGCGAGATATGGGGAGGCAACGGATGGGCGACCCCGCCGGAAAGGCTGAAGGCCGTGCTGAACTGGGCCCAGGCGTGCGGCGTTAACTTCGTGAATCCGCACGCCGCGTTCATGTCGCTGCGGGGCCTGCGCAAGCGCGATTTCCCCTCGTCACACTTTCCGCCGCAGCCATGGTGGCGGTTCTATGACAAATTCTCCGAATACATAGCCCGACTCAGCTTTCTCAACTCGCGAGGCGGCCACGTCGCCGATATCCTGTTCGCGTTTCCCATGAAAAGCCTGTGGGCCGACTTCGAGCTGAGGAGAGGAAGCTGCAGGATGGCCGATTTCCTCGAGGCCGCCTCAGAGACGCTGCTCCGCAATCAGCTCGATTTCGATTATCTGTTCGATGAGGTCCTCGACTCCGACATGGTGACAATCGAAGACGGCCGCATCAAAGTCGGCGGCGAAGAATATTCCCTGCTGCTGATGCCCCTGGCCTGCGTTATTCCGCGCAAGCTGGCCGAGCTGGCCGAGCGATTCATCGAGGCCGGAGGTCCGGTCGTCGCATTCGGATACGAGAGCCCGACCTATGACGAATATGGCGCCAAGATTTCCGACAAAATTAAATCCATACTCGGCGGCGGCGAGGCGGGCAGGGCCGCGTTCCGCAGGCTGGGGTCCGATATCAGCGCCGATCTCGATTGGATGGCAGGATCGGCAAGGGAACGCATCGGGGAGCGCATCGGGGCCGACCTGATCGCCAATGGCGCGCCGGCGAGGAATCTGATATATTTACATCGCAGGGTCAAGGGCGCGGATTTCTATTTCGTGGCGAATCTGAGCGAGGAAGAAGGGCGGGCCGAGTTGGCGTTCCGCTGCAAAGGCAGGCCGCAGTTGTGGGACCCGGAGGACGGGTCGACGAACAATGCGCTTGCGTATGAGACCGGCCCGGAGTATACCCGCATCAGCCAGTGGTTTCACCCCAATCAGGCGCTGTTCTTCGCATTCACCGATGAGCCGCCGGTCGACCACGTGGATAAGACCAATCTCAACCTGACATCGGTCACGACAGAGTACGCTTCCGGCTACACGAGCGCGCTCGAGGTAAGGCTCAGCCACGCGGGCAGGCGCTATACCCGCAGCATCGAGCAGGCGCTCCCCCCCATCTACCTGCCCGAGAGATGGGAACTGGATTATCCCGTCCGGAACATCCTGCTACTCGACGAGTGCGATATCGAAATCCTCTCGCCGGTCGAGCCGCCGGCATGGTCGCCGAAGGACGACCCGCGACTGGGCGCGCGCGGGCGACTGATGGTCGCGGCCGCGCGCGGCGCGTTCGCATTCGGGCGCGCGATAAAGAAACCGCTGGGGCGGCGCACATTTCGAACCACGAAATACGAGCCGCTGGACGAGATGACCGGCGCCGGCGACAAATGGTGCAGGCTGCTGGGAATCGACCCGGCTCAATTCGAGCAGTACGAGCTGGCCGAGCTGCTTCTCAAGATCGCCCGGTATGCCGAATTCGAGATGGGCTACGATTATCCGCCCGCCGGGTGTGAGTTCGCGATGAGCGCGACATTTCATCTCGAGCACATCCCCGACGATCTGGCACTCGTATATGAAAATGTCGAGGGCGGACCCGTCTCGATCCGAATCAACGATACCGAGATAGAGAAGTCGGCCGAGCCGATTTTCGTCTGGGACTCTTCGAACCTGGCCGTGCCTATCGCCGCGCACGTTAGACAGGGGGAGAACCGCTTGCGCCTCCAATGGAAACAGCCGGCCTTTCCTTCCCTCTATCCAAGCGTTCACGGGATCGAGCCGGTGTGCCTGGCAGGGACATTCTGGGTGAAGGGCGGCCGCATAGTCGAGCAGAAGCACGGAGCGCCGATGCTAGCGTGGTCTGAGATCGGGTTGCCGAATTACATCGGAGCATTGACATACAGGTCTTCTTTCGAGATGCCGATGAACTATATGGCGCAGCGACTTTTCCTCAAATTTGACCGCATCGGCGCGGCGGCCGAAGTGAGGATAAACGGAAAACAGGCGGGAACGCTGCTCTGGAGACCGTACGTTTTGGACATCACGGATTTTGCCGCTCATGGAGAGAATGAGATCGAGGTAACCGTGGCCAATACGGCCGCGAACCTGCTGGCCGAGCCCGTCCCCGCAGGCCTTATCGGTCGGCCGTATATCGCCCCCTATTGGCGGCACCGAATTCGGCTCTCGAATTAGGAGCCGGCCTGTGCGTATGCATGGGGCACGCGCGACCGCCAGTGCGGAAGGCGGGTATTCACAACCAAGGAGGCATTGCGAGATGCACCAGATCGGATTCGACGTAAAAGAGCGCTCGGACGGCTCCATCGAGGTCCGCTACACCTGGACACACGATGTGGGCACGCCCGCCGAGAGCGTGGTCAGGAATCAGTTCAGGCACTACACGTGCAAGCGGGACATCGCAGGGGAAGTGGTATATTTTCTGGACATCGAGGAGAACTACGGCGAGGAAGTGTGCGAAGAACTCATCAATGCGCTCGTCGAAATGCCTGCGCGGCCGCTCAAACTGCTTTCCTACATGGTCATTGACCTGTGGAGCGAGACGCAGATCGAGTACAAACGGCGCAAGATATCCAAC
>CBDUSG010000191.1:0-6279 GCA_965369575.1 uncultured bacterium
GTGTGGCATTCGTTTCTGTGTGGACCTGTATCTTGAACCGATACCACTCTCCGGATATTGGATCGACGCCGGAATCCAACGTTCCCCCTGAGATTTGTGTCCCGTGGGGCGCTATGTGAAATGTTGGCCATCCTCCGTACCGACGCAGTCTGTAAAAGCTGTCGTTCCCCCGAGGATACCGAGAATAGAAAGTCACGCCTACCCCACTATTGTTCTTTGAGCATAGCATTCGCCCTGAATAGACATAGTTGCGCCACTCACATGCGTCCTCCGCACGGTAATGCATGTATGCGTTGTACTTCGCGGGCTCACTTCTGATAACAAGATTCGGCGACGATTCTTCCGCTGCAAAAGGAGACGGCCTTATCCGCTCAGGGTCAATACCGACGAGGCAGACTTCCGCCTCCCCGATCTGTACTGTCTCATTCGAATTCCTGAGCAGATGGACGCCCGCTGATTCCAGCTTGCTACTCAGCAACAACTGATCCTCCGCATTCAGGCCCGCGTCAGAGTTTCCGAATACTGCCCATATCCCGCACCTTGACTTCATCCTTTTTACCAAGGACTCGCAGTTTCCAATGCCTTCTTGGGTTGAAGTGAACGAAAAGAAGCGACCAACCATATCTCCCGTAATCACAATGAGATCAGCGTTGCGCTGATTCACCATTTGGATCAGTTTTTCTTCTCTCGGGCCTATTCTTCAGAGATGCAGATCCGACAAGTGTATTATTCGCAGTTCAGTGTCATCGGACAAACCAACTTCGCTTCCATCCAGGACAACCGTTGTGTTTGTGATTTCGTTCAGCTGCGATGAGCACCAAAGCGCTCCTGACATCAGCAGAACACAACAGAGAGAGAGAATCGCGATTGCTTTGAAGGATTTCATGTGAGCTCTCTCGCCGGTTTGCTGGACGACATTGGATTGAGATTGGAAGAACGGCCCTTATGCCCCTCTCGAAAATTAGGATGTTTTTCGGAGTTCGTGTCTGACGGCTCTCTGCTCATCCTCTTCCATCTCGCTCTTATTCTCAGAATGCTCGGGCAGCAGATACAGAGGCTTTGTCCCCTTTATGACGATTTCATAACCGAATCTTCGTGAAAAACGCCCAGCGAACAGCCAATCGACGGCCGATATGATATTATCTTCGATCGCGCGCAGCGTAGCTTCGCACATGCGGAATAAGGGCCGCAATCGCCAGAGGGCTCGGGCAATTTTCGTGACAACAAAAAGGCGACTGAGAGACTGTGTGAAATAGTAGCCGGTGATCTCGATGCCGGTCAGCCGGTGTTTTCTGAACATTGCATCCAATTCTCGATGTGTGAACGATTTTTCGGGATCGTATTCGTAGCTGCCCCCAATCATCTTTATCACAAACTTCCTGATTGTATGAGGGAAACAATACCAATTGGGCACACCCACTATGACCTTGCCCCCGGGCTTCGTTACCCGGATCATCTCTTTGACGGCTCTATCGTAGTCGGAAAGATGTTCAATCACGCCCTCGTTGAACACCACATCGAACATTGCGTCGTCGAACGGCATGGCGAATATGTCTGCCTGTTCAAGCGTCAGGTTCCTGTGTCCGAGGACAGATGCCACGTTGCTGGCGTCATCCACGAGGCTTTGCGAGATATCGATTCCCACGACCTCAGACTGGGTAAGATCCGCCGCCAGAGCAAAACAGAAGCGTCCCGACCCGAACCCTGCGTCGAGTATCCGGGCGTCGGATTCTCCTATCCATTTTCTATATTCCGAGTAGGCCTTTCGGGAAAACCAGTCGAAGGCCGTCTTCTGCCTCGCGTCCTCGGCTCGGTGAACGTAATTTCTTTCCCAGACAGTTTCAGCCAATTTCGTCATCCCCGACGTTTCGCGCCTGAGGAGAATTGCCCCATGCGCTGAACCAACCCGGCCTCCACCAACTCCACTCAACGCACTTTCTACACGAAGGCACATCCTCAAGATCGAGCGAGATGTGCTTCTGCCGCAGCCGAGCCATCCGGTCTCCGTTCCACGCTTGCATGACACCCTGCTCCACGTTGTCCAGGGGATAGGCGGCGTTGAAATCGCGGTCGCAGCAGACGATGGTTCCGTCCCAGTAGATGTGCACGTGGTACCAGAGATTGGGGCACGGATAGCGCTTGGCGGGCAGCGAAGACGTTTCCTTGGACAACCGGCTTATTGGATCGACTTGATTACCCCAGGAGTCGAACGCTTTTACGTTTACATGATCGACTCCGTCCCGCTTCCATCGGCGTACGAATTCCGATATCTCAGCTTGTGTGGGCTTCATGTCAATGACCTGAACGTTCACCGTTGGGTTGGCGTGTCGATTCCTGCTAAGCCTCTGTCGCTTTAGCTCCACGAAACGTTCCACATTGCGCAGCACCGTTGAGAAATCGGCACGTCTCCGTATCTTCTCGTATGTCTCCTTCGTCAAGCCGTCCAGGCAAAGATAGACAGTGCAGATTCCGCTGTCGAGTAATTTGACGGCTGTTTCCTCGTCCAGGAGCACCGCATTCGTTGAAAGCTCGACGTTCAGCCCGCCTTGAGCCGCGTAGGATATCATCTCGAAGATGTCGGGATGCAAGAGAGGCTCTCCCCATATGTGAACGGTCGTTGCCGTGACGTGAGGCGCCATTTCGTCGATGATGCGCCGAAATAGCGCTTTGTCCATGAATCCCTGTGGGCGGTTCATGAGCCTCAACCCGGTGGGGCACATGATGCACCGCAGGTTGCAGTGGTTGGTGGATTCTATATACATCCGGTGTGGATATGCTGCGGGCTTGAGCTTGCCTGTCCGGTAGTTGTAGTATCTCGGTACAAGCCGCAGTCTTTGCCGGGTCCGATCACGATACGCGCGCGATACGTTCGCGCACTTCTTCACGATGTCCTTCATGCCTTCCAAGAGTTCCCCTTTTTCTCACCGATCACCGTTATGTGGAACGCAAACAGTGCGGGGTAGACTTTAGTAGCCAACTCGTAGCACTGCCTCACCGGAGTCATGTTCATCCGCCAATAGTAGATGGGGCACCATCCCAGAGCGGAGTTTCCCTCGGAGGCTTTCACCGTAAGGTCATGTTTTTGGCACAGCTTTCTGATGCTCGAGAGGGTAAAGAACCGGATATGCTGGGAATGAGTCTGAGTATCTTCGATGTAGGGAAACCTCCCGAACAGCAGAGCCAATCTGAAGCGCCAGTGGGCGATGTTGGGGAAGGATAGGATGAGTTGTCCGCCGTCTTTCAGCACTCTGACGGCTTCACTCATTACATGTTCATGGTGGAAGACGTGCTCAATAGTCTGCGCGAACACAACGGCATCGAAACAGTCCGATTGGAACGGGAGGTGACCTTCATCCATATCGGCCCTTACCACGGTGATTTCTCTCGCAAAAGCCTTTCTCAGGATGACGGCGGAAAAATCCAGTCCGATGGTCTTGGCTTGAGACCGGTTGATCTCGGCAGCCATCTTTCCGTGCCCGCATCCGAGGTCAAGCACAAGCTGGTTTGGTTTGAGATAGCCGAGCACCTGCCGGACCCGATTCGGGTCGATCCCTTCATCCTTTTCCGACCAGTAGCAGTCGTAGTATTGCTGAAAATCCATACCTGCTCAACTCCTTACGATCGCGGCGGACGCCGGCTTGTTCCCCTTGACGAAGCGGCCCAGTTTTCTCACCGGCTTCAGGGCGCGCAGTGGCGTCCAGCGAGAGAGCCTCCACATCCCATCCCCCAGTCGCGGACCGAAGCATTGTCGAAACTCCCTCCGCCGGATATTGTTTTCCCAAAAGAGCTCGTCTGCTTTCCGGGCCAGCTCGACCAAACGCTGATCGGAAACCGACGAAAGGTTGAAGCAGAGCTCACTCTTCTGGCTGTAGCCTGCATGATAGTATGCGTTGTCAAAGAAGGCAGGATCCACCATCGGTCCGATTTTCGGCTTGAGTTCCTCCCAAAGCTGGCTTCCAGGGAAGGGAGTTGCGATGCTGAACATCGCATTGTCAAGCGGCAGACTGTATGCAAACTCGAAGGTCTGCATGATCGTGTCCTCGGTGTCGCCGGGGAGTCCGATCATGAAATAGCCCCTCGTCCGGATACCAGCCTGATGAGCCCAGGTAACTGCGTTCCTCACCTGCTCGAGCGTTATGCGCTTGCGGATTCGTTTGAGCATCTGCTCGTTTCCCGTCTCGATGCCGAAGTGAACCGCGTCGCAGCCCGCGGACTTCATTTCGGAGAACATCGGCTCGAGGGCTCTGTCTACCCTTGCCAGGCATTGCCAGCGGATGTCGAGAGCCCTTTCCCGGATTCCTTGAATGATTTTATTAAGCCGGCCCAAATTGAGAATAAACAGGTCGTCCACAAAATAGATGTTCCTTATCCCTTGTTCGCGTACGATCGTGGCAATTTCGTCCAATACATACTCTGCGCTGTGCTCCCGATATTTGTGCCCGAATAGGCCCTTGTAACAGTATGTGCACCCGTACGGACACCCTCGACTCGTCAGCATCGTGGTCATCGGTTCATCCTGAAGCTTAAGGGGATAGCCCGAGACGTTCATCAACGAACGCGCCGGTACTGGCAGGAAGTCGAGGGGGTCAATGAAGGGGCGGGCGTCATTCTGAAGAGCTTCTCCATCTTTCTTGAAACAGAGGCCGCTTATCGTTTCGAACCCTCCTCCACGTTCAAGGGCAGTCACCAACTCCGAAAGCGTCTGTTCCCCTTCTCCGCGAGCCACGTAGTCAATGGCGGGCTCCGCGAGTGTTTCGAGAGGGAAAATCGTGGGATGGGGACCACCTACCACAATTGGGACCTCTCTCCCAATTCTCTTGATCGCCCTCGCCAGGCTTATCGCCGCGGAATTGGAGTGGGACATCACGGATATTCCCACGAGGTCGGGCATGTCGGACATGATCTCGCGGGCGGCCTGCTCGGCGGTTGCGCCCGGTTGAAGCCCGAAATCGCGCAAGGAGACTGTATGGCCGTCATGTTCCAGCACCGCGGCCAGATATCCCAATCCCAGCGGAGGGTACGGGTTTCCCATGACCGACCATGGAGGAGCTGTCAATGTCACTTTCATGTCAAAACGATCCTTTCAATTCACGTATACGTCGAGATGCATTTTTGCGATCCTATCCCAGCGGAGGTCGCTCGCTAGGGCGAAAGCTTTTTCGCCCAGTTGGCTTACATCCGAGCAGACGCTTTCCCGCATTGCTTCTAACAGCCCGGAGCTGTCGGATCTGTCATACACGATAGCCGCCCCCGAGTTTTCCAGTTCGCGAAGACAGCCAATGTTCGGAACGATTACGCCCCTTTTGAAAGAGAGACCCAGGATAACAGAGCCCGATGTGAGAATATCCTCAAACGGACAGACTACGACGTCGCACGCATTGAAATAGAGCTGAACATCTTCATCGGGAACAAAGCGTGCCTCCAAGTGTATTCGTGAGTTGTCGGAATGCTTTTTCAGATTCTCCACTATCTCTTCGCCGTCTTTCCCGAACGGTCTCCCCACGATGAGCAGATGGGCAGTCGACTTATGTAGTTGTTCGAAGGCCCGGACCATTTCCTCCACGCCCTTGTAAGCCCGGATGAGTCCAAAACACAGGAACACATGAGCGTCTGCTGGCAGCCCCAGCCTGCGCCGCGCGTCCTCCCGGTTGATCGTGTTGGGGTAGTGGCTGATGTAGCTGCCGTGAGGGATTACATGTATTTGATGCCTGCCATTGTCCGAACGCTCGAGCAGCGTGCGTGCGTAGTTGCAGTGGACAATAACTTTCGCCATGCGCACCATCGCAGCACGGACAATGACATCCATATATTCGGTCCTTGAGCCGTGGGGCCGATAGTTGTGCATGGTCCACACAATAGTGTATCCCCATCGGCGCGCCAAGATAAGTTTGAGAAAGAAAAAGCCCGCGGACAGAAAGGTAAAGACTCCCCCTCTCCAGTGTTGGTAATGCGGTGCAAGCCAATGAAAGTGCAAAACATCGATCCGGCCTCGATGTTTTCTGAGCCAGTCAACGGCAAATTCACTGTCGCGCACGATCGCCACATTGAGCTCTTCAAGATGATCGCAGAGGAGGTCGCAATATGGGTTTGCTTTGATACTTCGCGGGAACGGGGCGACGGTGAGTATGGTTTTTTGTGGAGTGGCTACATCATTTCCCGCGACGTGCAGTCTGTTCCCACCTTCTTCGCCTTTCACACTCACACTCCGTCCCTGTCAGTTGCATTCGTCAAATCAACGCAACCTCTTGATTAAACAGGGTTTATGCCCCTAAGCTGGGG
>CBDUSG010000192.1:0-6277 GCA_965369575.1 uncultured bacterium
CCGGTCGCTCGTTGTAGGCTCGACGATGGCCGCAATAACCGCTTCCTGGCCGGAACACGCATGGAAGCTGGACATGGACGCCGTCGCCAGTTGGTTCACGCTTCATCACGTCCTGGGGGAAAGAACTTTTATTGAAGGCGTGAGCCTCATGCCCAACGCGAGCCGCATGTGTTTCGACTTTGCCGCGTTCGGACAATCGACTGATTCCTATTGGACGATCGAGCAGATCCAACCGAGAGAGGATATAGCTTTCGATGACGCCGTCGACGAGGCGAACCGCCTGTTTGACAGGGCGGTCAGGGAGCAAACGGCGGATGGTGCCCGTGTGGGCGTGTACTTGACCAGCGGGCTCGACAGCCGCAGCACCGCCGCTTTCCTGGCGAGGCGCGGCATCTCCTTCTCATCTTTCACATACGGACTCACAGGCTGCCGTGACATGGTGTGGGGAGCCGAGCTGGCAAAAACAGCGAAGAGCCCGCACTATCCCCTGCCGATGGACGACGGCTCATGGGTTCACAGGCACGCGGCCGATTTTGTCGCCATTACAGAATCCTTCACCAACTGCTACCATGCCTCCCACGGAATAGACAGCTACGAGAAAACCCGGGAGATAATCGACATCCATCTGAGCGGTTACGGCGGCGGCTCGTTTCTGGGAGGAGACACAACAACCATCGGGGCTCTCTCCGTTTCATCATCCGAACAGAGGGCGGAAGAGCTGTACAAAGACTACATTTTTTCATTGGGCAACGTGTTTCGCTCGCCTATCGAACTCAGACATCTCTTCAGGCCGGACCTCTGGCCGCAGATCGCCGGGCGCGCAGAGGAATCATTCTCAGCAGAGTTTCACCGGCACTCCCACCTCAGACCGGACATCGTCGGAGATGCCTTCACCCTGGCCAACAGATACAAAAAACTCTTCGCCTACCTCATCGCCGCGGAGCGGGATTATTTTGAGGACCGTACGCCGTTCATGGACTACGATCTCATGGATTTTGTTTTCTCTATCCCGACTTCACTTCGGCTCGGGCGTCAGATGCAGATTGGAATGTTGGACAAGGCGGCGCCAGCGTTCACGGAAACACCATGGCAGGTGACCACTCTTCCGGCCACCCGCGAGGTTCGAAAGATCAAAAAACATATTCGCCGGAGAAAGCTCGACAAACTGTTTGCATTCGTGAGAGAAAACAGCCCGGAGCCGTTCGAGCCGGGCCGCAATTACCCCAAATGGCTCAGGGAGAGCGGCATAGAATGGGCCACCGGCATACTCGACAGCCCCGAGGTCGAACGCAGAGGACTCAGCCGATCTTATCTGAAAAACCTGCTTTTGCAGGCGGCCGAATCGGAGAAATTGCCGTATCCCGATCAGCGGAATCTCACCTTCCGGATCGGCGCGGTCATATCCTTTGAATTGATGTGCCGGATGATCTTCGACAAGCTGTCGGGCTCGGGAGATTCTCAACAGGAAACCATATAAGAAAATGGACGTTGTGCTTATACAGCCGCCCCTGTACAAAAGGCGACCGAATAAGAGAACACAGCCCTCGCTCGGGCTGCTCTCGGTGGGCTCGTACATGCTGGCCCAAGGGCTGGACGTCAAGGTGATCGACGGCCTGTCATTCTACAGGGAAAACCACGACATCGTGGACGAAGCCTTGAGCTACAATCCTGCCGCCATTGGCATTACGACGGTCACGGAGGACCGTTTCAACGCTATTGAGATTTGCGAGCTTATCAAGTCCCGTGCAAAGGATAAGCTGGTGTTTGTCGGAGGACCGCACTTCAGCCACTGCGCCGGAGACGCGTTGGAGAACGTGCCAGCCATAGACATCGTCGTGCAAGGCGAGGGCGACATCACGGGATTTGAGGTGGTAAACAAATTCTTGAAAGAGGACTCGTTTCATGACTTTCACGATATCGACGGATGCGCCTTCCGCGACCGCGACGGATCCATCATTTCAACAAGGCCCAGGGAGGTCGTCCGAAACCTGGGGGACCTGCCCGCGCCCGCGTGGAACCTGTTCGACCTCGACAAGTACCAGGGGGGAACCTTGTCGGTCGAGGAGACAACTCGGGCCATCGGCGTAATCAGTTCAAGGGGGTGCCCGTACCGGTGCATTTTTTGCGCAAACTCTCTCAACCGCAGGGTGCGCTACAGAGCCCCGGAGACTTTTGTCGATGAATTGGAATTCCTGCACCGAGAGTATGATTACCCGGGCCTGAATATTCAAGACGATTCTTTCACGAGCAGGGTATCCCACGTGAAGGCCATCTGCAACGAGATAATCCGGCGAGGCCTGAAGCTCCGCTGGTATTGCAGCCTGCGCGTTGACAAGGCAGATGAAGAGCTTCTCGGCCTCATGAAAGAAGCCGGCTGTGTCGCATTGGGATATGGCATAGAATCAGGATCTGACAGGGTATTGAAAAGGATAAGAAAGGGTATTTCGACCGAGATGATCGAAAAGGCCATAAGGGCCACGAGGAAAGTAGGCATAGAACACGTCAGCCTGTTCCTTATGTGCAGCCATCCCGGAGAAAACCTGAAAGACATAAGGCGAACATCATTCTTCGTAAACAACCTGTATAACATCCTTCGCGGGACAAGCGAGGCAAACAAGTATCTGGGCACACCCACTATTATTTACCCCGGAACCGAACTGGAGCAGATCGCGCTGGAAAACGCGAACGTCTTTGAAAACGGTTTTTCATGGAAGAAGTACTCCGAAACGGATAGGGCGTGCGATTTCGGGCCGAGCAGAAACGTCGTATATTTCGAAAACCCGTATTTAAGTCTGCGGGAGATTCTTGACGCGTTCATGGCCGATATAGTCAACGAACGGCCCGCCAGACGAATCTCTCGCCTTACCAAGGCTTTTTTCTCTGACGCCCTCGCAATCGGGTCCCTCAAAGATGTGGAGCAACTCATTCAGCGATGTCAACGCTTTGCAAGAAGGAATCTGCTTTGAGCACGCACGGCGATATGGACGGACCGGAAAAGATGCACCTCATGCTGCTCTTCACGCGCGGGAGCTCGATGCGGAGCTGGGATTCTGTGGGCATGTTCGAACGTGAGACCGCGCTCTACAGGCGTCTCGCACGGCGGCTCTCCGGAGTCCGATTCCTCACCTATGGCGACAACGGCGAGCACGAGTATCAGGAAAGACTCAACGGCATCGACATCGTGGCCAACGAAAGGGGGCTCGGCCCCACGAAGTTCAGCGTGCTGGCCCCTTTCCTGCACCGGAAAGAATTCCGCGAGGTTCAGGTCATCAAGACGAACCAGCTGGACGGCGCCTGGATGGGCGTCATCGCAAAATTGTTGTTCCGCAAGAAGCTCATCGTCAGATGCGGATACATCTGGTCCGTGTTCCAAAGGCATCGTCTCGGAAACGGCCTCGCGGCGCGTTTTTTCGTTTTCCTGGAAAAAGTCTGCGTGAAGCTCGCGGATCGATGCGTCGTGGCCACCGAGCATGACGGGGAGTACTTAAGGGAAATCCACGGCGTCGGCGATGAAAAGATAAAAGTTATTCCCAACTTCGTCGACACGGATATGTTCAGGCCTTTACCGGAGATTGAGAGAGAACCGGGCCTCGTGTGCTTCATTGGTCGGCTGGCGCCTCAGAAGAACGTCGATGCCCTGCTCGAGGCATGCCGGGGACTCGAAGGCGTAAGGCTGCTCGTGATCGGTGACGGAGAGCTGCGCGACGCCCTCAGGGAAAAGGCAGCGGCCCTCGGCCTCCCGGTGGAATTTCACGCGAGGATTCCGAATGAGCAACTGCCGGCCTGCCTCAATCGCGCCGAGGTTTTCGTGCTGCCGTCCAACTATGAGGGCTGTCCGAAGACATTACTCGAGGCCATGGCCTGCGAGCTGCCCGTCGTCGGAACAGATGTCGAGGGTATACGGAACATCATTCGATCGGGCGAAAACGGGGTGCTGTGCGAGAAGTCTCCTGAAGGCATTCGGAACGCCATCACGGGAATTCTTAATGACAAAGCCACGGCTCGACAAATGGCCGAAAGGGCACGCCAATATGTGCTTGAGCGCCATTCGCTCGACCGAATCGTGGAAATGGAATTGGAAACCATACGGCATCTCTTCAAGAGTTGACCACAAAGGTCCTTTATGAAGAATATTTCCATGCAACGTTTCGCAGCTCGAACATTGACCCAAATCCTTTCGCGTTTTCCCGCATCCGTGCGGCATGAGATTCTTATGAAAATGTTTCGCCACAGCGCGTCGGATTCGCTCGACATAGTCGCTTCGGCTGACGACAGTGATGCATTTGACAGATATTCTCGCGAGTTCTTTGACGGGCTGCAAACCGTCGTCCAAAAGGCCGCCGAATTGAGTCCCGATGAGCTTAAAACCCGAGGAACAGCCGCCGCGCTCAAGGCGCTGCTTGAATTGGACAATCATCTTTACAGGTGCATATCCCTCAAAGCCGTCGAGCACGGCGAGGGACTGCACCCGAAACATCGGCTGATCCAATACCATGACTTCTTTTGCAGCAACGTGGGCCCGGATGAGAGCGTCGTCGACATCGGCTGCGGCAACGGATTTCTCACGAGTGACGTCGCAAACGCCACTCGCGGCCGGGTCGTCGGCATCGATATGAGCGAAGACAACATCCGGTTCGCCAGGGAGAACTATCAGGCGGAAAATATCAAATTTGTCCTGGGCGACGTTCGCACCGATATAGAAGAGGCCGGCTTCGACGTCGTAATCATGTCCAACGTGCTCGAGCACCTCTCCGAGCGCCCACGGTTTCTGCGTTCCGTCAGGGAAAAGCTCGAACCAGCGAGGTTCCTCATTCGCGTGCCGATGTACGAGCGCGAGTGGATGGTGCCAATGAAACAGGAGCTGGGTGTGGACTACATGCTCGACGCCGGGCACGAGATAGAATACACGCTGGAGGTTTTTTTCGGGGAGCTCCGCGAGGCGGGCCTCAAGCCGGTCAAGTGGGACATAAAATGGGGCGAAATATGGTGCGTTGCCGCACCCGATGCGACAGATAGTGCTAACGCGAGAGGCGATAGTTGATGCCTGCGCCGGATCCGCCAAAAGTCAGTGTCGTCATGAGCGTGTACGACGGCGCGCCCTTTTTACGGGAGGCCGTCGAGAGCATACTCGACCAGACTTTCGAGGACTTCGAGTTCCTGATCATCAACGACGGCTCCATCGACGACACCGCCAAAATCCTGAGCGGCTTCTCCGATCTCCGCATCAGGATCCTCGAAAATGAAAAGAATGAGGGGCTCACAAATTGCCTCATAAAAGGCTGCCTGGAAGCGCGGGGAAAGTACATCGCCCGAATGGATGCCGACGATGTGAGCCACGTAGAGCGGCTGCAGAAACAGGTGGAGTTCCTGGACGCACACCCGGCCTGTGCGGTCGTGGGCGCCAACTGCAACTATATCGACGGCAAGGGAAAGATCAGGAGCGTGTCAAATTACGACCTTGACTATGACACAATTCAGAAAATGAGGATGCAGTATTCCCCCTTTTGCCACGGTGCCACCATGTTCGTAAAGGAACGCATCCTCGCCTGCGGAAACTATCGCGAGCTCTTCCGTTCGGCCCAGGACTACGACCTGTGGCTGCGTGTGGTCGAGAAACACGAAGTGGCCAACCTCGAGGAGCCGTATTATTCGCTGAGGATACATGCGAAAACCGTCACCACCGGCCATCAGTATATCCAGGGCCGGTTCGCGGACCTGGCCCGAGAGATGGCCAGGATAAGAGAAGTCGTGGGAAGCGACCTGCTGATGAGGCGACAGGAGAATGAGGCAGCCAGGATGGTCGCCTCCTTTTATCCGTCCTCTTTCTGGCGGCATTGGAGGGAAAAGTCAAGGTCCAACATATTCGTTGCCGGCGAACTGCTGCACAGACGATTCCCGGGATTGGCGGCCGGGCTGATCTTGAAGGCTTTCTGCCGCAATCCCTTCGAAAAATCGCTCTGGCGTCTGGTTTTCAGCGGCCGTCTCGTATCGGCGATAAGAAGGCAATGATGGGACAAAAGCGGCGGCCCCCGTCGGGATCGAATCGTCCGGCTCGGCGCGGCAGATGATCGTTCAGTAGAAACGCAAGCAAATGGTCAAATTGGAGTTTACGGACATGCTGCGGAGCAAGAGGCGAAACATCGACTTCTTAACGAACGCTGTTTTGCTGGACGGAGGGCTGGCGCGGCTGTTTGTCGACCTGGCGGTGGACCGCATCGCGACGGATTCGAGATTATGCTGTCGACGCATTCGCTTGTTCGGACGGCGGATTGCGGTC
>CBDUSG010000193.1:0-6259 GCA_965369575.1 uncultured bacterium
GCCGGGCGTCGGCTATGTGGCAGTCGCATGGAACGGGTTCTCACTGAAACTGAATTTGCATGGCCGGTGATGAAACAACGGTTTTTTTTCAGACCCATGCCAAGGGCGCTCTCTCGTACATAAACGGATTCAGCCGTCAATACTCGTCAGGAAAAAAGATGCGCAGCATCTCATGTCTCCGGCGACTCGCCGGGTTGTGACGGAACGACGGGGCGGATCGAGCGGAAAATGTTATAGGCGAACAGAAATATCGACGCCATGTGTCCGATAGATGAAAGAGCGAGACAGGCCCTGAGCGGATCGGCGTAGGCGGTCATTTCGATTCCGATCCAGCAAAGCGCCATCGCGGCCAGCGTGACCGTACCCAGGTAGTAATGGATAACCATCAGCTTTCTGCTGTATATGGTCACTCCGCTGAATCTTGGAAGCACGTGGTAGCCGACGCCGTAGATCATCATCGCCATGAAGCCCAGCAGGTTCAGGTGCACGTGCGCAGTCAGGAAATAACTCGCATTGCCTGGCTGGATTACCATGTCCAGCCCGAGCGTCGCGCCCACCAGAAAACTGGCCAGGCCCGTCTTTACGAAAAGGATCACGTATCTGTCCATGTCGCGCCTCCTCAGGCAGTTTCGGAGCAGTCTCTCGTGGCTGTCCGGCGTCTCTACCGAGATTATATCAGCCGGCTGCGGCGCCACCTATGACCTTTGTCATGAAATCCGTCGCGGTCGGGGACGGCCGGGCGCTCCCTTTTGTCGATAAGTATAGACAATTTATGGCGCGTCTGATAGTATTTTTTTGTTCTAACGAAAAAGCAGCGTGGCGTTGCCGCCCCCCGCCGCTGCAGGCTTGGGGCTTTCGACATCGGGCAGAGGAATCTTGGCCGCCGATACCGACAACAGAAATCAGGCTTCATGGGAGGATCTGCCCGCGCCCTCTCTTCTGGACGAATGCATCCGGCAGGAGCACGAGGCGTGGAACGAGTTCCTGCGAAGGTTCGGCTCGCTCATCCGCGGCGCCATACTGCAGAAACTCTTCTCGCTGGGCCGCATCGACGCGAAGTCCGACGCCGACGACATCTTTCAGGAGGTATTCAAGGACCTGATTGAAAACGACTGCCGCGCGCTCTCTTCGATAAGGAACCGCGACCGGATTGAGCCGTGGTTGTGCGCGGTGGCGGTGCACAAGACAATCGATTTTGTCCGGAGGAAGAGCCGCAGCGAGCGATCCGAGGAAAAACACGGCTACACGGCGGAAAAAGACGCTCCATACTCGCCCGTCGATGCCGAGGCCGCCGAGGCGGTATGGGATGCTGTCAGCCAGTTGCGGCCGGATGAGCAGCTTCTGGTAAAATGGTTCTATCTGCACCGGCTCAAATACCGGGAAATCGCGGACCTGACTAACATTCCCGTAAACACCGTATCCAGCAGGATGTTCCGCATAAAGAAAAAACTGTCGAGGCGTCTGAAGAAGAAAGGATTCGACTGAGGACCGACGAGGGGATTCGCCCCGGAGGTGGTGCACAAAGTGTTGCGACACCCGACATCGAAAAAACTCGACGAGTACGCCGGCGGACATCTGGATGAGACGCAGCGGGACGAACTCGCCCGGCACATAGCGTCATGCCCGGGATGCGCCAAAAAACTCGAGGCGTTCAGAGCGCTCGACTCGCTGCTGAACAGGGGCCTCGCGGCGCACAAGGATGTAACTTCGGCCGAGGCGTGCCTGCCGCCGATCATGCTCGCCGACTACTTCGACGGCCTGCTCACGCCGGAACAGCATTCCGCCGCAGAACAGCACCTTGCCGCTTGCGAGACGTGCCGGAGCAGCCTGCTCGGAATAAAGGCCGCGCTCAAGACTCGGCAGGAAGAGGGGTTCGAAAAGCTCGACGACGATGCCCGAAAGAAGATACGCGACCTCATCGAGTCCGGCCTCGACGCGCCGGGACAGAGTTGCCCGGCATGCGGCGCGAGGAACGATTCGGAGGCCGCGCACTGCTCGGGCTGCGGCTCGAGGCTCAGGCCTGCGGCCGTCGTGCTGCTGTGCATGGCCTGCGGCCGGCCGATCCCGGTCGGCAGCCGCTTCTGTCCGGTATGCGGCGCCGCGATTGCGGCTCCGGAAAAGACCATGGGTTTCCTGTTCGCACGGCGACGGAGCGCGGCCGAGCTGTTGCGCGCGCACGCCTGGTTCCTGCTGGCGATGGCGTCTCTGGCCGCCTCGTTCTTTTTCAGGAGATACTTCATCCAATGCATCGCCGTCTCACTGATCTTCGGCGCAAAGTGGATGCTGGATCAGGCACAGTTCAAGATATACAGCGAGATACTGAAGTCGCTCAAAAAGGAGGAGGAACCCGAAAAGAGGATAAAAAAACGCGCGCGCCGCGGGCGATAGCCTGCGGCCGATTATCGAAAGGGCTTTCGACTAACCGAAAAGATCAACGTGCTTTATTTCCCGCGTTTCTTTCCGGCGGTTTTTTTTCGCGCACCGTGGATGGTTCGCGCTTTCCTGCAGCGCTGGATTCTTCGCTCGGCCATCCTGTCGGCGGCCACGTGCGGAGGAACGCCCTCCTCCCTGGCGATTTTGATCACTCGCGCTACCGCGTTGTATATCCTCGCGGCCTTATGCATTGCGCGCGAGCGGTTGTAGCCTCGCATCTCGTCGGCGACGTTGATGAGGCCACCTGAATTTATGACGAAGTCGGGCGCGTACAAGATGCCGCGCCGCACGAGCGCCTCGCCGTGGCGGCCGGTCTTGAGCTGGTTATTGGCCGAGCCCGCGACGATCTTGCATTTGAGCCTGCGGATATTCTTGTCGTCGAGGATGCCGCCCAGCGCGCACGGCGAAAAGACGTCGCATTTGACCGAATATATCTTTTCCGGCTCGACGTATTCGGCCCCGAACTTGTCCATTACACGCTTTGCGCTCTTCTTGTATAAGTCGGTGACGATTATCCGCGCGCCTTCCTTTTTTAGATACTTGGCGAGGTTGTAGCCGACGTGGCCTGCCCCCTGTATGGCGACGGTCATTCCCGCAAGCTCGCGCGTGCCGAACACTTCTTTCGCGCACGCCTGCATCCCGTGGAGCAGCCCGTAGGCCGTCACCGGAGAAGGATCGCCGCTGCCGCCGCGAACGCTCTTGAGGCCGGCTACATATCTCGTCTCCCGGTGGATGATCCTCATGTCGTCGGTAGTGGTCCCGACGTCTTCGGCCACGATATATCTGCCGCGCAGCGTCTGGATAAACCGGCCGAATGCCCTCAGCAGCGCCTCGGTTTTGTGTGTCTTCGGATTCCCCAGGATTACACTCTTGCCGCCGCCCAGGTTCAGGCCCGCGACCGACGCCTTGTATGTCATCCCGCGCGCGAGCCGCAGCACGTCGTTGATGGCCGCGCGCTCGGATGAGAACTGCCAGAACCGGCATCCGCCCAGCGCGGGGCCGAGTGTGGTGTCATGGATTGCGACGATCGACTTCAGGCCCGTCTCGCGATCCTGAAAGAATATCATCTCCTCGTAATCGTATTCCTCCATCCGCTGAAAGATGATCATTTCCGCCTCCAGTCCGCCGCCGCGCAAACGCGCGAGCCGCCAAATCCGATCGAGTCCGCTGTCGCTCTCCCGTATCGTGTCGGATGAGATTCCTTATAATATCGTGTCACACGCTAAACAGGCGTGCAACGGAAATGCTCAAAACTGCAATGGCATTTCGGGGAACGCCCTTTATCGCTTCGTCTATTTGTCGGAGGCGGGGAACGCCTTAGCCTCGGCATACGGAAGCGGCCGATCGGTCCTCGCCGCCGCGCGGCTGGGGAATTGCCTCAAGCTCCGGCGGTCTGAATTTTGTCGCGGATATAACCGCTCTGCAGGCCGGTGAGTATTCCGCAGTTCTCGCAAGATGGGTCCTCGCTGCACCAGTCGGCGAATATCTGCAGCAGCCCTTGCTGGGTTCGGGCCGAGCGCGCGATGCGCCGCCCCGACGAGTTGCCGAACATGCGGTATTCCATCAGGCGTGTGATGTTGTTCGGCGGCAGCGAGGGCAGGCCGCAATAAAAGTCGTGGACAAGCTCCTCATCATTATGATTCGCACGCTCGCTCGTTCGCGAGCTGAGCAGCCCCAGCGGAACGAACGAGTTCACCACGATCGTCAGCGCCCTGTCGCGTCCGATGAGGGCGACCGGTTTGGAAAGCCTCTTGCCATGCGCGCTGTATCGGTGCGACCAGAAGTCGTCGTCGCCGGGCGTGAGGAACTCGATGCAAGCTTTCCGCGCTCCGGCCCGATCGGCTTTCAGCAGGCGTTGCAGAATCGAATTAAAGAATCCGTCGTCGTACGAGCGCGCAACAACGTGGCCTGCGCCCGCGATGCGCCTCTCGGGCAGGTTGGCGGGGCGAACCGCCGCGGCCCTCCACCCGATGTCGCCGCCACTAGCTTCAAATCCATTCTCGCTCCACAGCGCGCGAAGCCCGCGGATGTATTCCTGCGCCTCTGCGGAATCTCCGTCCTTGGGCTCCGGAAGCAGGCATGCGGCTCCTAAAAGAAGAGCCTGCGTCAGCCGGATGCCGTCGGCCGCCGCTTCCTTTTCCTCGACGGATTCCACGCGCTCGCGCAGCTTTGCATAGAGGAGCTTCTGCGCGAGGCGGCCGAACTGTCTCGTGTGCGTCTTATAGCCCATCCCCTCGAGGACGGCGGCGTATGCGATCTGGTCGAGGTCGCTTTTTTCGGCCTCGTACGCGAAGCGCCGCTGTTTGGCGATCATGCGCGCGTCACCCGCGATGCACAGCAGCCTCTGGGCGGCCTCGGGCGGCATATGCTCGAGCATCCCCATGCATCTGCCGTAGTTTTTCGTGCTTTTGTAGGGATATTCGTCGGGCCGGAGCGCGCATCTGAGCACCTTCAGGTCGTCGTTAAGGCAGTCCCACAGCGCGGTCTCGGCGATCTCGACGCCGTGCCTGCTCATCGGTAGCTCGCGCCCGGGCTCGCGTCTGGAGGTCTCCGCCTTACGGGGCATTAGCGTGACGTGGAGGATGACGTTGTCATAGCGGGGATCGGACGAGTGGTTGTGCAGCCGCCATCCGGCCGGCTCGAGGTGCAGCTCGACGTCGCCCTTGAGGCGGTCATCGCCGATGCTGAGATCGGCCCGCCTGAAGTCGGGCCCGCTCTCGAGATTCCAGGTTCCGGGAGAATGGACGGTGATCCTTTTCGCATCCGTCGCTCTCAGGCGGTGCTCGTCGTAGAGCCTGTCGTACCAGATGCACCGCAGCAGCCTCTCGCTTATGCGGCCGCCGTCCGAGCCGGGTTTGTACTTGCCCTCGACCCGCTCGTAAAAGGCCGGCGCATCCTCAAAAAGTCGAAAGTACTCGTCCGAGAAAGGCATCTGGTATGCTCTCGTTCGTTCTTCCGGAAGAGAGACCCCACCTTCTACTCGTGCACAGGATAGTCCGAGTCGAGGGTGAAGGCGATCTTCATGTGGGCGCGGTATTCGGCTATCTTGCCGTTCTCGACTTTAGCGGTGAGACGAGTGATCTCGACTTCCCGCAGGCCGACGAGTGTCTTGTTGGCCCGTTCGATCGCGAGCCGCACCGCGTCCTCCCAACTTTTCGGCGAAGAGGCGATCACCTCGGAGGTTTTTACGTTGGACAAAACATCACCCCCCTGATTCGGGTTGACCATCGGATAGACCGGCCGTTGCCCGGAATTTTGCTAGGCGCCGGATACAAAGTGAATTTTGCCCTCCCTTTTTTCCGTTTCGACCGCGCCCTCGACCTCGAGGACATCGAGGTGGCCGACCGCCTCTGACATCGCAAGGAACAGCTGCATCGGCTCCACATCGGGAAACAGGTGGTTGCAGACGTCGTAGGCGGTCTGCGGGCCGGTTTTCAAAAACTTGACCACTTTTCTCTTGCGCACCTCGTGATGCACGCCGAGGCCCTCGATGACTTCTCTCAGGTCGTGAATAACCTCGCCGTGGCCGGTCAGCGCGAGATCGATATCATACTTTTTCAGGCGCTCGAGCGTCGCCAGATATTCGACGAGGCTGCGCGAGCGCGGCTGCGAAGGGTCTTGCGGGAAGCTCAATAGTGGAACGGGGCTGATGTGTTTCAGGATGTTGTCGCCCGAGAACAGAATCTTTGCCGCGGGATCGTATAGGTTTATCATGCCGGGCGAATGACCCGGGCAGTGAATGATCTCGAGTTTCATATGCTTAAGCTCGAGCGTGGCGCCGTCCTCAACGGGATCGGTCACCTTGACGGGCGCGCGCAGCTCCTCG
>CBDUSG010000194.1:0-6249 GCA_965369575.1 uncultured bacterium
GCGTGAGCGGTACTTTCGAAACTGGAGAAGCCCACCGAAGGCTCGCATTGACTATGCCTGCAGGTGTATATATCATGAAGCCTCACCTTTCCCTGCGCGCGGAATGCCGCAGTGAAAAGCGGAAAGATGTAAGCCTCCACGCAGATCACGAAAGGACGGCAGGCCTTGGGTGACCGCATTTTCCGCGGCTGGTTCGTGGTAGCCGCATGTTTTGCATCCCTGCTGATTGCGGGTGGTATCGGCTGGTTCGTGTTTCCCGTGTTCATAAAGCCTCTGGAGAGCGAGTTCGGGTGGACGCGCACTCAGATAAACGGCGCCGTCGGAGTGTGGGGCTTGGTCAGCGGAGCCATCTCGCCTCTTCTGGGACACTTGATAGACAGGATCGGCGCCAGGCGCGTTATGCTGGCGGGGATTCTTCTGGCAGGCCTTTGCACAGCGGCCTTCGGGTGCATCCAATCGCTCTGGCATCTGTATGCGGTCTTCTTTTTGGCCGCGATCGGCACGGCCGCGTCGACCTATCTGCCGGTGGCCGGGGTTATAGCGAAATGGTTCGTAAACAGGCGCGGTGCGGCAATGAGCGTTGCGATGATGGGCATGGGATTCGGCGGCTTCATAATGCCTAACCTCGCAAACTTTCTCATCGAGCTGATCGGGTGGCGGTGGGCCTTTGCCGTCTTCGGGCTGACCATCTGGGTCGTTTTAATACCCATAGTGGCGATATGGATTCATGGCAGCCCATCGGAGCTGAACCTGAACCCCGACGGCGCCGGCGAGAGCGTGGAAGATCAGGATAACTCGCCCGACTCGGCGCAGGCCGCCGGCTTCACGGCGCGGCGGGCGATCGGAACGCCCGGCTTCTGGTGCATGGGAGCCGCCGATCTTCTCAATGGCATCGCCGTCGTCGGTATATCGATCAACATGGTGGTCTTTTCGATCGATGCAGGCATCAGTGACAGAACCGCTGCGTTTGCGTATAGTGTGATTATGGGGGTGATGCTGCTGGGGATGGGGATAGTCGGGCCGGCCGCCGACAGATATAACAGGCGCGTGATGATCTCTCTCAGCTATGGCATATCCGCCGCCGCCGTGCCCTTCCTGTTCGGACTCAAGTCGGCCGCGCCGCTATTCTGCTTCGCAATCATATCCGGCCTGTCCATGTCCGGCAAGGCTGCCCTGTGGCCGCTTATTGTAAGCGATTGCTTCGGCAGGCGGGCCTACTCGACGGTCATGGGCTTTCTGATAATCTTCTATACGGTCGGCTCCGCCGTCGGGCCGCCGATTGCCGGATATCTATATGACACCACGGGAAGCTATCACAGCCTGTTCGTGCTGAGCATCGCGGCCTTTGCGGTTTCGGGCGTTTTAATGGCCGTGGGCGCGAAGCCCCGGCCGGAAAACGGATAAGGCGAAACTTTGAAAGCCGGCGGCTGCCAGCCGGCCCACACGGCCTCGCCCGATAAATGATATTGTTTCTTTTCAGCCCAATGTCCGCTCTCAGCGGCTTTCGAGCGCGATGAACTTCTGGTTCTTGGGCCCCTTGTAGTTGGATATCGGCCTGATCAGCCGGTTGTCGGAGAGCTGCTCGAGGATATGCGCCGTCCAGCCCGCCATGCGGCTGATCGCGAATATGGCGGTGTAAAGGTCAAGCGGGATGCCCATGCAATAGTAGACCGCGGCCGAATAGAAATCGACGTTGGGGTCCATCCCTTTTTCCTCGCGCATGAGTTCCTCGATCCTTGTCAGCATGCTGTACCACAGCGGGCCGCAGCCGTGCTCGCTCATCCATTTCGAATATCTTTTCAGGATCGTCGCGCGCGGGTCCATCGTCTTGTATACCCGGTGGCCGACGCCCATGACCCTCCCCTTTTTCTCCAGCAGATCGTGGATGTAGTCGTCGACCTTTTCGAGCTCGCCGATCTCGATGAGCATCTGCATCACACGCGTGTTGGCGCCGCCGTGCAGCGGGCCTTTGAGCGTGCCGACGGCGGATGTGACGGCCGCATACACATCGGAAAGCGTGCTGACCGTCACGCGCGCGGCGAAGGTCGAGGCGTTGAAGTCGTGGTCGGCGTGCAGTGTGAGGCAAACGTCGAGCGCTCGGTTGAGCACGGGCATCATCTCCTGCCCGGCGAGCATGTAGAGAAAGCTCTGGGCAAGCCCTTTGTCCTTCAGCGGCGGCACGACGGGCAGCTCGTTGCGTGAGCGGTTGAACGCGGCGACGATCGTCGGCGTTCTGGAGAGCAGGCGCGCCGCCTTTCGCACGTTCGCCTCGCGCGACGAGTCCTCCGTCTCCGGATCATGGAGGCCGAGCATGCTTATCGCCGTGCGAAGCACGTCCATCGGATGCGCGTCATGCGGCGCGGATGTCACAAAATCGAGCACGGGGCCGGGAAGTTCCCGCTCGGCCGCAAGCATCCGGCTGAACTCCTCGAGCTCGGCCTCGTTCGGCATTCTTCCGTGCCACAGCAGGTAGACAACCTCTTCGAAAGTCGCCTTATCGGCCAAGTCCTCGATCGAGTATCCCTGGTAAGACAGAATTCCCTTGATCCCGTCGATGAAACAGACTTTCGAATCGGCCACAACGACTCCCTCGAGCCCCTTTGCCGGTTTCTTTTCAGTTGCCGTGGACATCTTCGGTTTCTCCCCTCTCGGGCGTCACCTGCCCGTCGCTCCGGTTTTCGCTCCGCCCGTAGTTGGCGCAAATCGCCGTAAAATTCCCTTAGACTACTTTGACATCCGATTTCGAATGTGTAAAGGGATGCGAGGAAAAGCGCAAGTACCCGTGCCGACGACGACGGCTAATACGAGATTACCACCTCTGCGCGACACAACTTCCGCGTCGGATTTCGTTGATGAGGCGGTTTTCGTATGTTATACTTAAACGCCGTGTCGCACGGCTGTGAAACGCAGTAAATATCCGCGCTTATTGGAGGTTGAAAGAATATGGAGGTTCTTGGAGAATTTCTCGCCAGCGGGATCGGCAGCGTCCCTCACACCGAGCCCGGCCGCATCACGGGGCTGATTATCGAGAATTTCCCCGATGCCCCGTTCTGGCCGCAGCTCAGCCGGAGGCGTTTTCTCGAGCAAATGCTCGTGCAGTTCACGGAATGCCTGCCCGGCATAAACATCGACGAGGCCGCCAGGCGTGTCAGTTATTCGACCCCCGAGCCCGAGGCGCAGGCCGAGTTTTACGAGAATTATCTCGCCGGCAATCTGGAATATTTTGACATATCGCCCGAATACGCCGCCGGTCTTCCGACCTTCCTGGAGGCAATCAGGGCGGAGGGCGCCGCCGCCCCGTCTTTCATAAAGGGCCACATAGTCGGCCCGGTCACCCTCGGCCTGAGCATACTGGACGGCGACGGACGAGCGATAATATACGACGATATCGCTGCAGACATCGTCGTAAAATGCCTCGAGATGAAGGCCCGCAGGCAGGTGCAGCTTTTCGGGGAAATCGGGCCGGAACCGATAATTTTCATGGACGAGCCGTATCTTTCCAGTTTCGGCTCGCCGTTCGCCAGCCTGAGCCGCGAGCGAATAATCGGACTTCTGAACGAAATCGCCCGCCCCTTGCGGCAGGCCGGGGCCAAAGTCGGCGTTCACTGCTGCGGAAACACCGACTGGTCAATGATTCTCGAGGCCGAGATCGACATAGTAAACTTCGACGCTATCGAGTATTTCGACGGCTTTGCCTGTTATGACTCCGCCATCGTCGACTTCATAGGGCGTGGGGGCGTGGTGGCGTGGGGCATCGTGCCGACAGTCTCGCTCACAGGCTCGGAGACTGCCGCCTCGCTGGCGGACCAACTTATGGGCCGGATAGACGCGCTGGCCTCAAAAGGGATCGACGTCGACCTCTTGAGGAGGCAGTCACTGGTCACCCCGGCCTGCGGAGTGGGACCGATTCCCGAGCAGGAAAAGGCGGAAAAGGTGCTCACGCTGGCCTCGGAAGTATCGCGCGAAATACGCGCGCGCTAAACGCAGAGGCGGAAATGCTGAGACTGACTCGCAACATCTTCATCCTCGCCGTCCTGGCGTCGGCTATCTCCTGCACAAAGCAGCCCGGAGAGAATGCCCGGACCGCCGCGAACGCCGCCGGCGAGGCGGCCTACCCCGCCCGAATAATCTCTATGGCGCCCAGCATCACCGAGATAGTCTTTGCGCTGGGCCTGGGCGACAGGGTCATCGGCGTGAGCGATTTCTGCGATTATCCGCCCGAGGCGCGGAAAAAGCCCAGGGTCGGCGGGCTCGTGAACCCGAATATGGAAGCAATCGTGGCGCTCGACCCCGACCTCGTGCTGGCGCTTCCGAACGCGACGCACGAAAGCCTGTTTCGCTCGCTCAGGCAGCTCGGAATCAACGTACTGACGATCAGGAACGACAGGCTCGAAGATCTTTTCAGTATGATCCGCAAGATCGGCGAAGAGACCTCCACACAGGGTGCCGCCGAGGAAATGAGCGAGCGGCTGCGCGCAGGATTCTCAGACATCAGCGAAAGAGTCTCCTCCGAGCCCAGGCAAAAGGTGATGTTCATAGTAGGCGTGGACCCATTGTTCGTGGCTGGCAGAGGCACGTTCATAGACGAGCTGATCACACTCGCGGGCGGAACCAACATCGCGGGCGACAGCTTCTCGAAATATCCCCAGATCGGAATCGAGGAGGTCATTGCGCGGGCGCCGGACGTCATCCTGTACACCTCGTTCAACTACGAGCTTACACCCGAGCAGGAGGCCGAGGCGAAAAAGCTCTGGAGCGCGTATCCGTCGATTCCCGCCGTCAAAAACGGCAGAATACTGGGGCTCGTGGCCGATTACGTCACGCTTCCGGGCCCCAGATTGATCCTCGGCGCCGAAGAAATGGCGCGGGCGATACATCCCGGGCAATTCGAGGGAAAGGAGCGGATCCGTTGGAGCGGTTGACCGCGGCACGCTGGATCGTGACGCTGGGCATAATGGCGGCGCTGTTGGCGCTGTCGGTCGTGGTGTGCTCTCTTATCGGGCCGACACCGCTGGACCTGAGGCAGGCGTTCGACAGTTCGCTCGTGCCGAACCCGCAGGCAAAGATACTTTTCGGAATTCGGCTGCCTCGAATCCTGCTGGCCGGCTTGATAGGGGGCGCGCTCGCCGGCGCGGGCGTGGTTTTCCAGGCGATATTGCGCAATCCCCTGGCCGACCCGTACATTTTGGGAATCTCCAGCGGCGCCGCGCTGGGCGCAGCCACGGGCATCCTCCTTAACGCCCACCGCACGTTTTTCGGCTTCAACGCCATGACCGTGTGCGCGTTCGTCGGGGCGCTGATTACGATCTTCTTCGTCTATGCCGTCTCCCAGAGCTACGGCCGCGTGATAACCCACTCTCTCCTGCTCACCGGCGTGATAATCAACTATATATTCGCGTCCGTCATAATGCTGATCACCTCGATCGTCGATTTTACGAAGGCGCGCGACATCATATTCTGGCTGATGGGCAACCTGGGCAAGATCGAATATCGTTATTCGACGATCCTGACGACCGGCGTGTATATTTTTATCGGGGCGGCCGTGCTGCTTTGGTATTCCCGCGAGCTGAACCTTCTGAGCCTGGGCGAGGCGTCGGCCGGTCAGCTCGGCGTGGAAGTCGAAAAACTGAAAAAGATAGCCTTCGTCGCAACATCGCTGATAACTGCGGCGGCGGTGGCCGAAGGCGGGCCTATCGGATTCGTGGGGCTGATAATTCCCCACGCGATGAGAATGGTCTTCGGACCCGATCACAGGCTGCTGTTTCCCGTTTCCTTTTTAGGGGGCGGCATTTTCCTTATCGTTTCGGACACGGTGGCGCGCGTGGGCATACGCGGAAGCGAGATTCCCGTTGGCGTGATAACCGCCCTATGCGGCGGGCCGCTGTTCATCCTCCTTTTGCGCAGGCAGACAAGAAAGACGGGGTGATGTCGTTGGCCGTAGCTTTATCGAAAATAGTCGAGGCGATGGAGCAGCTGGCGCCGCCGCATCTGGCGCTCGAGGGCGACAACATCGGGTTGCAAACGGAGTGCCCTCCACATGTCGGCAAGGCGATGCTCACACTCGAAGTGGACATGCGCGTGGTCAGCGAGGCTAAAAGGCGCGGGGCCGGCCTGATAATAGCGCACCATCCGGTCATCTACAAGAAGCTCGACAAGCTCGTTGGCGACGATTTCGCCGAGCGCGTCGTGATAGCCGCCATCCGAAAGGAGATCGGCATCTACGTCGCTCACACCAATCTCGACTGCGCG
>CBDUSG010000195.1:0-6234 GCA_965369575.1 uncultured bacterium
AGTTTATTGCGGTTGCCTGCCATGCCTTTGACATCATAATCTATTGATATCAAAGAACTATGCAACGTATTGCAGCCCATAGCAGTATTCGCTGATTGTGCTCATGAAAAACATCGTTATCTCTGCCTGAGCGAATGCGCTCGATTCGCCGCCCGGTCTTCGCTGCAGATTTTGCTTGACGCGGCGCGCCATTTTTTAATATTATGTTTGCGGCGTATCAGCGTGTTTTCTGCGCCGAGAGGTATGGGTCCCGACTCCGTCGGCTGCCCCGTCGGTGTCCGCCTGTCAGGCGGGTCGGCGGAGGGTTGCAATTCGCGACGAGCACCCCTGAGTCGGTTTTGTTCTTTCGGTCTGATCGAGACAATGAGCGGGAATGGAGGAGAGACAATGGCAGGTATAGTTTCGTATGGAGGATACATCCCGAAGCTGAGGCTGTCGCGGATGGGCATCTTCCAGAGCATGGGATGGTTCGCCCCGGCCACGATGATGGTCGCGCAGGGCGAGAGGTCGATGTGCAATTGGGATGAGGACAGCCTCACGATGGCCGTCGCCGCCGCGCGCGACTGCATGGCGGGCATGGACAGGGACAAGCTCGACGCGCTCTATCTTTGCTCGACAACGCTTCCGTTCGCCGACCGCCAGAACGCGGGCATAGTCTCCCAGGCGCTCAACCTGAGGGACGGCGTGCTGACGGCCGACTTTACGGCTTCGCAGAAGATCGCGACGACCGGCCTGGTGACTGCGTTGGACGCGATAAAGGGCGGCGAAAAGAGGAACATCCTGCTCGCCGCGGCCGACAATCGCAAGACGAAGGCGGCGTATTTCTACGAGATGTGGTTTGGCGACGGCGCGGCCGCGCTCCTGCTAGGCAGCGAGGACGTCATCGCCGAGTGCCTGGGTTCGAACTCGGTATCGATCGATTTCGTAGACCATTATCGCGGCGCGATGAAAGAGTACGACTACAACTGGGAGGAACGCTGGATTCGTGACGAGGGCTACTCGAAGATTATCCCCGATGTCGTCACCGGCCTGCTGGAAAAATGCAACGTCTCGGCCGATGACATCAGCAAGTTCATCTTCCCCTGCTTCTTCAAGCGCGAGCATCGCGGCATCGCCAAAAAGCTCGGGCTCGGCGGCGCGCTCGTGGACAACATGCACGATGTCTGCGGCGAGACGGGCGCCGCGCATCCGCTGGTGATGCTCGTTCAGGCCCTCGAGGAGGCCCAGCCCGGCGACAAGATTCTCGTCGCCAGCTTCGGGCAGGGCTCCGACGCGCTCCTGTTCGAGGTGACCGACAAGATCAAGAATCTTCCCAAGCGCACGGGCATCGGCGGTTCGCTCGCGAACAAGAAGGAGATCATGGAGTATCCGAAGTTCCTCACGTTCAACGACCTGATCGAGACGGCGAGGGGCATCCGCGCGGAGGCCCCGACGCAGACCGCGCTGACGACACTTTACCGCAAGCGCAAGTTCATCTTCGGCTTCGTCGGCGGCGAGTGCCAAAAGTGCGGCACTCGGCAGATTCCGAGCCAGCAAATCTGCGTCAACCCCGACTGCGGCTCGATCAAATCGCAGGAGCCGGCCGAGTTCGCGGACACGCCGGCCGTCGTCAAGACGTATACGGCCGATATGCTTTCGGTTTCGGTCGACCCGCCGAACATATACGGCATGATCCAGTTCGAGGGCGGCGGCAGGATTCTGGCCGACTTTACGGATTGCGAACTCAGCGACATGTCCGTAGGCAAGCCGGTGAAGATGATGTTCCGCAAGAGGTTGCACGACAAGGAGCGCGGCTTCCACGGTTATTTCTGGAAAGCGATCCCGGTATCGGAGGCATAGAGGAGGAATACGAAATGGCGAGCGGAATCAAAGACAAGGTTGCGATCATAGGCATGGGCTGCACCAAGTTCGGCGAGCGCTGGGACGTTGGAGCCGAGGAGCTGATGGTCGAGGCCTTCGTCGAGTGCATCGAAGACGCCGGCATCGACAAGAAAGACATCCAGGCCGCGTGGGTGGGCACCTGCATGGACGAGGTCAACGTCGGCAAGAGCGGGATACCCGCCTCGGTCGCTTTGCGGCTGGACAGGATACCCGTGACACGCGTCGAGAACATGTGCGCCAGCGGCACCGAGTCGCTTCGCGGCGCGGTGTACGCCGTCGCCTCGGGCGCGTACGACATCTGTTTGGCGCTGGGCGTCGAAAAACTCAAGGACACCGGCTACGGCGGGCTGCCCTCGGGCGGCTCGGCCTCGGGCACGCTCAACTGGCTGTGGATGCCGTCCATGACGGCGCCGGGCTCGTTCGCGCAGCTCGCGAGCGCGTATTGCGCGAAGTACAATGTTCCCGACGACGAACTCAAGCTGGCCCTCGCGCACATCTCGGCCAAGAGCCACGCCAACGGCGTGCTCAACCCGAAGGCGCACCTGCGCAAGGCCGTGACCGTCGACCAGATCATGGCCTCGCCGATTATTGCGCACCCGCTGGGATTGTTCGACTGCTGCGGCGTGAGCGACGGCGCGGCATGTGCGATCGTGACCACCCCGAAAATCGCCAAGGAACTCGGCAAGAAGGACCTGGTCACGGTCAAGGCTTTGCAGCTTGCCGTGAGCAGCGGCGAGGAAATGGGATTCAACTCGTGGGACGGCGACCACTTCATGACGACGAGAAAAGCCAGCACCAAGGCTTACGAAGAGGCGGGCGTCAAGAATCCGCGTGAAGAAATCTCGATGATGGAAGTGCACGACTGCTTCTCCATCACCGAGTTCGTGACGATGGAAGACCTGCACATCTCGCCGCTGGGCGGCGCGCTCAAGGACGTGATGGACGGCTTCTTTAATATGGACGGCGGAGTGCCCTGCCAGGTCGACGGCGGCCTGAAATGCTTCGGGCACCCGATCGGAGCGTCCGGCATCCGCATGGTCTACGAGATGTACCTGCAGCTGCACGGCCGCGCGGCCGAGCGCCAGCTCGAGGACCCGAAGCTCGGCCTCACGCACAACCTCGGCGGATTCCCGTTCATGAACGTGTGCAGCATCGGGATCGTCGGAAAATACGAAGGCTGATCGTTTTTCGCACGTGAATAGGGTGGCGGCCGAAGAAGGTTGCCACCCTTTTTCAATAAATAAGACGGGCGTCGGAACTGGTAGAATGCCTAGTGTATCTGCCGGATTGGGCGACATCCTTCGGGAGGCGGGAAGAGAAAGCCCTGAGATTGTATATGCTTCCTCAGATCGTGTCAGGGAGCGGCGAGACGAAAATCTCACCGATACCTTTGTTTTTTCGGTCTCCGTTTCGTATAATGGGCGTGTGCATGGGGGCGCGCTTCGGGACTGCGATAATGTTTCCCCGATTCATAAATCTAAAAGAGCCGGGCGCCCTCTGAACCCGGCAGCGGCGGTGGCGAGATGACCGTGACGCGTGAATACGCTCACATACGACTGGATGAAGAGGTGCGCTCGATAGGGGGGTACTACGTCCTCGAAAAAGAAGTCAGGCTGCCGTTTCGCGGCGAGGAAGTGCTCTACGTCGTCGGCATGGGCGTCGTCGACAGCTCATGCTGCGGCGCCGCCGGCTGCAAGTACGCAATCGTGTCCGGCTTCATCCTCGAGTGGCACTGTCGCGTCAACAACGACAACCTGCCCGTCACCGAGGTCCAATCCATCCGCGACGAACAGGCCCGCAAAGAAATAACCGATCTCATCAAGGACACGGAAACCGTCCAGCACGTCGAGTTCAACTGAGCGACATCCGGTCAAATGGGTAGAGGAACCGTCGTCGCCGCTCTCTTGCGCCGGTGGTGAGCGCATCGGCTATGCGATCCATCATCCATCTCGGAGCGCAAATCTTGTGCAGTTCCTCGGGGGCGTGCTTTCCAATGAGGCGCCTCCGAGTGGGTGCGCCCTGTCGCCGGGCGCGCACAAAAAAAAGGCCGCAGGCGGATGTGCCCGCGGCCTTTTGCCGTCTTCTTAAGGTTTCGTTACGGCCGAATCAGCTCGATCGTGGAATTCGGGTGACGCGGCATATTAGCCAGTTCCTCGGCCTTTATCTCTTCCTCGACAAGGAGCTGCGGCGATTCCACGATGTGTACGGTCAGGAACACTAGCAGCTCAGTGTCCTGCTTGTCGCTCTGCACGCTGCGGAATGCGTATTTCACACCCGGCAGGTCGCCGAAGAACGGCACCTTCGTGAGCGTCTTGACGCTGCGGTTCTCCCGCAGACCGCCCATGACGATCGTCTGGTGGTTTTTGACGATGAGCGTCGTCTCGGCCCTGCGGGTGTCCACAATCGGCACGCCGATCGCGGTGGTTCCCGCTATCGAGTTCTGCTCGGGCGATATCCAGAGGATCACATGCCCGTCGTGTGTTATCTGCGGCTTCACCTCGAGCTTGGTGCCGATTTCCTTGAACGTGATGTTCGAGAGCTGCCCGCCCGAGCTGGTCTGAGTGACGTCGCTGTACGGGAACTCCTGGATTATCTCGATGATGGCCGTCTCGTTGTTCAGCGTGAGCACCTTCGGATTGGCCAGCACACGGGACGTCGAATCGGTGACAACCGCTTGGATGAACCCGTTCAGGTCGAAATCTCCGAGCAACGTGCCGAAGGTCACCTGTAGCGCGTCGGCGCCGACCGGCAGCGTGACGTTGATCTGATCGGGGAATCCCGTGTCCTCTTCCCCGGTGTCTCGCGTGTTCAGGCTGCGATCCTGCGTGTCCAGCAGACCCCAGGAGACGCCCATATCGGCGTCGTTCAGCAGGACCGAGTCGAGTATTGTCACCTCGATGAGCACCTGCTGCACTCGCCTGTCGATCTTCGGAATCAGCTCCCGTATCCGCTGCATGTTGCCGGGGCTCTCGGTGATGATGAGCATATTCGTTCTATCGTCGGTCTGAATACTCCCGTTGGGCGAGAGGAACGGCTCCAACGTCGCTTTAGCCTTGCCGGCGTTCGCATAACTCAGATTGAATGTCTCGGTGACCGTGTTGACCGTCACGCCCATTTCGGTCAGAGGAAGTATGCGGACGATGTTGTGGGACTTGATGTATCCGTAGCCGTTGACGTTAAGGATAGCGTCGAACGCCACGTCGAGCGGCACATCGACGAGCCTGACCGTCACGCTGCCGGTGATGTCTTTACCGGCGAGAATGTTCAGGTTTCCCTTTCGCGCTATTATGTCGAGCACGGCGCTGAGGTCGGCGTCCCTGAAAATGAGCGTAATGAGCGTTTCCTCGGGGGCGGTTTCTTCAGGAGCCTCGGCCGTCTCCTCCGGCGCGATCTCAGCGGCCGCGGGAACGGGGAGCGCCTCGGCAACTAACTCTTCGGCCAGTTGCGCGATGATCTTGACGGCCTCAGCCTGTGGGCTCGGCTCAGCGATCTCCACTTCTTCAGCCTCTTCGGCGGCGGCTCCTTCGACGGTGTCCATCATTTCCTCGAACATGCCGTTGAGGGCCTTTTCAGCCTCAACGACCTCGGCGACCTCGACCGGCTCTTCTTCGACGATTGCAGCGGCGGCCGTCTCCGTCGGCTCGGGCTCGATGGCCTCGACGATCACAGGTTCGTCTGCTATTTCGATCTCTATCGCCTCTTCCGGTTCGGCGACGATTTCGATTTCCTCGGGTTCAACTGCGACTTCTTCTATCTCAGGCTCCGGGAGAACTTCCTCGAGGGCCGCCTCTTCCGCGGCCGCGACCTCGATTATTTCCTCCGGCTCCTCTATGGGCAGCGGCTCGATAATTTCTTCGACCGGGGCCTCGATGAAAGGCTCACTCGGCTCTTCGGCGACCGGCTCCTCCTCGATTTCCAGCGCGACCTCGGCGGGCGCGGCTTCCTTGGTTGCCGAGCCGGCTTCCATCTCGACCTCTTCCGCCTCCGCGACGGGTTCTTCTATTACGGGCAGCGTCTCGAGTTCGGCCAGGGCGATAACGGCTTCGACCTCGGGTGTCTCGGTCAGAACCTCGACCGCGGGCACCGAGACGACCTCGACCGGCGCTTCAGGGTACAACACCACATGCTCGACTTCCCGCTCCGGTTCCGGCGTTACAACGGCCTCGACGACGACTTCCGCTTCGACGACGACTTCCGCGGGTCCTTCCGCCACAGGCTGCAGGATTTCTATGGGCAGCTCGACGGACGGCTCCGCCGTGACCATGGGCGTCGAGATGACGAGATTGTTTCCGGCCGTCCTGATGTCCGGGGTTACCGTCTCATCCAGCTCGATGACCACTCTTGAGATGATCG
>CBDUSG010000196.1:0-6211 GCA_965369575.1 uncultured bacterium
GAGTCGCCGCGGACATGAGATGCTGCGCATCTCTACTTTTAAAGAGCGTTTCATAACCGGCCTTACCGATTCAGTTCCAGCGAGAACCTGTCCCGTGCAGCTGCCACATAGCCGACGCGAGGATACGAAGTATCCGCCGTCTGCGGCGACTCGCCGCTGGGGGGCAACTTGCCCCCCACAAGGCGCTTGGGAGCGCCATCGGGGCCCCGAGCAGAGAAAATTCGATTTCCGCCAGAATGCCTCTTGACAAATCCGACCGGAGGTGGTAAAATGAACACTGTTCGCATGAATGAATGAGGTTATCGCATATGGCCGGAAGCACCATCGTAAAACTCAAGGAGCACGAGAGAGAAAAGCGGAAGGAGATCATTCTGCTCGCCGCCCAAAAACTCTTCTCGAAAAAGGGAATCTCCGGCGTCAACATGCGAGACATCGCCCGCGAGGCGGGCGTCTCCGTCGGCTTCATCTACAGGTACTTCTCGGGGCAGGCCGACATCTTTCTCGAACTGTTCGAATCGGGCGCGAGCGAACTCCACAGGAGAATCACGGCCGCCGTCGAAGGCGATACCCGGCGGCCCTTCCGCGTGCTCGCGCGGACGTATATCAATTATCTCCATGAAAACAACATGTTCTACCAGATGATGATCTACTTCATGCTTGAGGGAGATCTTTCGGACGGGGCGCTGGAAAGGCTGAACGATTCCGTTCGCCGGATAATGGACGAATTGGAGGCGAACTTCAGGAACGAGAAGCGGGAGAAAGACTCGCGCGTCCTCGCTCACGGTTTCTTCGCCGCGCTCAACGGCATAATGATAAGTTTCGTAGGCTATCCGGGACGTACTCCGCGGGAGATCAAGCAGCGAACGCTTGTACTCGCCGATACGATCGCCGATCAATTTGAACACGGGACCGACAAATAAACCAAATAAACAGGGAGGCCGCCATGTACGATTTTATGCTTACGGATGTCGAGAGGGCCGTCAGGGATGAGGCGAGGGAGTTCGTCAAAAACGAAGTCTCGAGCGACCTCATCAAGGAGATGGACAGGGACGAGATAACCTATCCCCGCGAATACGTAAAGAAGCTGGGCGACAGGAACCTGCTCGGACTCCGCATGCCGAAAAAGTGGGGGGGCCGCGGACTGCCGTGGACCGCCGAGGTCGCGGTCGAGGAAGAGGTCGGCGTGCTCGGCGCCGCGCTCGGGTGCGCCTACGTTATGCCGTCGATCGTGGGCGAGGCGCTCAACACCTTCGGCACGGACGAGCAGAAGGAGAAATATCTCGTGCCTCTGCTCAAGGGGGAGATGATCAGCGCAGAGGGCCTGACCGAGCCGCGCGGAGGCTCGGACTTCTTCGGCGCGACGACAAAGGCCGTCCTCGACGGGGACCACTTCATCGTCAACGGGCAGAAGCGGTTCGTTGTCGCCGCGTCCGAGGCCGATTTTTTCCTCGTATTCTGCCGCACGAATTTCGAAAAGGACGCGCACCCGCACAACACGATAAGCGCCCTTCTGATCGACAAGGGGGAGGGTGTCGAGGCCGAGTACCTGTACGGCCTCATGGGATGCCGCGGCGGGGGCACGGGCCGGCTAGTGTTCAGAGACGCCACGGGTCCGCGCGAGATCCTTCTCGGTGAGCTGCTCGCGGGCGGGCTGGTGGTCCACCAGACGATGTTTCCCGAGCGGCTGACGTCGGCGGCCGCCAGCCTCGGTGCGTTCGCATCGCTGAATCTAGCGCTCGATTACAGCGGCAAGCGGGTCGCCTTCGGCAGGCCGATCAGGAAGTTCCAGGCCATCCAGCTCATGGTCGCCGATGCGATCACGAAGCTCGACGCCGCCAGGGGGCTGGTGTACATTGCGGCCAAGGCGGTCGATACAGATCAACCCAACGTACGGCGCCTGGTGAGTGAGGCAAAAAAGTTCGCGACCGAGATGAGCTGGGAAGTGTCCAACAAGGCCATGCAGATAATGGGCGGCATCGGTTACACGGACGTTTATCCGATCGAAAAGGCGCTGCGCGACTCGCGGCTGAGCATGATCTGGACGGGCACGAGCGAGATCATGAGCCTGCTGATCCAGCACGAGTATTACAGCGAGGTTCTCGAACAAATCGGCCAGTACAGGAACTTCGAAGCCGACGCCATCGGCGGCGACGAGGCCGAGAAATGCTTCAGTGATGAAGATATGTGGCTCGTGCACGAGCAGGTGCCCGCGAAGTCATGATCGATCCTGAATCGATGAGAAAGATGTCGAATGGCTTACAGAATCCTGCCCGATAGATGCACTTGCTGCGGGCAATGTCTCGATGAATGCCCGATGGATGCGATAAGTGTCGATGCGGCGGACAAATATGCGATAGATCCCGATTGCTGCACCGATTGCGGCTCATGCGCCGACGTCTGCCAGGCGGGCGCGATCACCGGCGCATGAACATCGCGCGCGATCACAACCATATAATAGATGGAGAACGGCATGGCGACGAATCCGAAATCGGAAGAAGGCCGCCCGAGCCTGCTCTACGCCTGCTCGTATGTTCCCGGGGAGATAATCCTCGCGGCGGGCTTCGTTCCGAGACGAATAATCCCCGAAAGACCATCATCCGAGGCCGATGCGTATATGCATCCGAATACGTGCTACTACCTGAAAAGCCTCCTGGCGTCGGGCCTCGCGGGTGAATCCGCCGGCGCGAAGGGCATCGTCTTTGCCAACTCGTGCGACGGCATGAGGAGGGTGCACGACCTGTGGGGCAAATACAAGAAGGATGTCGCCGCTCTGTTTATCGACGTTCCGAAAAAGAAGGACGCCGCCGCCGTCGAGTTCTTCGCATCCGAGTTGAGAAGGCTCGCGGAGAAGATCGAAATGGACCTGGGCGGCTCGAAGGCGACGGACGACGGTCTTGCCGAGGCGATCGGCGCCTGCAACAATGTCCGCCGACTTATGAACGAGGTCTTCGAGAAGCAGAGAAACGGTGTCGGCGCGAGCGGGCTGTCGGTCTTCGATCTGTGCATCGATGCCGCCGTTGCGCACCCGACGGAATTTGCCGAAAAACTGGAGGCGTTCCTGGGAGACTCAAAAGGGGAAGATGCTCTCTCCGAAGGGCCGAGAGTCGTGTTGACGGGTAACATCATATATCGTCCCGACCTGATCGCCCTCATCGAGGACTCCGGCGCGCGCGTGGCGGCGCTCGACACGTGCATCGGGACCAGGCACTATGACACGCTCGTCGACGCAAACTCGTCCGATCCCATGCTCGCGATTGCCGAGAGATACTTGCAGAAAGCGCCGTGCGCGAGAATGGACGGAATCGAGGATCGCATCGTGCGGCTCGAAGAGCTGGCCGACGAGAGCCGGGCCGATGGCGTCATCTATTCCACGGTGAAATTCTGCGACGCGTTCCTCTACGACGCGCCAACGATCCATGAGAGATTCGATCGAGCCGGAATCCCGCTCCTCTTGATTGAAAACGATTACGAATGGAGCGGTCTCGAACAGATGAAGACGCGCGTGGAAGCTTTCACCGCGATGATCGGCGAAAGGAGGTCGAACTGAGATGCTCAAGACGATACTCGACGTAATGGAGCAGCAGACAGCCTCCGCGGCCGAGACGGGAAACGCCGTCGCGCTCTGGATGAACGAGTGGGCCAGGCTCTTCCGCGAAGCCTTCGAGCCGGACCGGAAAGTCGTCTACACGTCGGTTTATGCGTTTCCGATGGAGCTTATAGCGGCCTTCGACGTCGTCCCGTTCGATTTCGAGGTCGCCGGCACAATGATTTCGTCGACTGAAATGGGCGTTCCCACAATGAAGGAGGCCGAGGACCGCGGCTACGGTATGGACGTGTGCTCGTTCCATCGGGCGGCGCTGGGGGCCGGCTACAAGGGCATTTTCCCCGAGCCCGACCTTCTCCTGACGACCTCATATTTCTGCGATCAGAAGGCGAAGACGAACGAATTGATGTCCGCGATGTATGGAAAAGAAGGCATCATGCTGTACGCGCCGTCGGAGATAAACCGCGACTCGATCTCCTATGTCGAAGGGCAGCTGCGCCTGATTGCGCAGAAACTGGGTGAGGTCGCCGGACACGAACTCGACGAAGACCGACTGAAAGAGGCCGTGCGCAGCTCCAACCGCGCGCGCAAATCACAGCTCAGACTGCTCGAGCTGCTCAAGCATCGGCCGGCCCCGTGGGGAGGCGGCTCGATGATCGGCTATTCGATCAACGGCCAGTTGTTCACGGGAACGGAGGTCATGGAACGGTTGAACGATGCGTTCATCGCGCAGCTTGAGGGCAGGATCGAGGCCGGCAAACTGCGTCCCGAAAAGCACAGAATCTACTGGTTCGCCTGGCTGCCCGTCTACGACAGCAACATCTATGACATACTCAAGGAAAACGAAGTCGGCATCCCGCTTTGTGAGACATTCAAGGTGCACTGGGACGAGATCGACGAGGATAATCCATTCGAGGGTCTCGCGCTGAAATGTCTGAAGAATCCGTTTGTCGGGCCGATTGCGAGGAGGCTCGAGGGATTGGATACGATAATAGACGAGTACAGCATCGACGGCGCGCTCTTGTTCGCCACTCCGGCCTGCCATCACGCGAACGCCGGATACCGAATGCTGAAAGACTTTTTGGCGGAGCGCGGCCTGCCGTTCCTCTTGCTCGATATGGACATCAGCGATCCGCGCGGCTACTCGCCCGAACAGACGAAAACGCGCCTCGAGGGATTCGCGGAGGTGTTGGAGCAGAGAGATCAGGCGTCCTGAGACATTCGACGCCGGGCCGTTTTGAGCGAAGCGACAGCGGCGCAAGAAAATGGGGGATGAGACCATGAAGATCGATGAACTGGGCGACCGTTACTTTCCGACGGCGATGGTGAACGTGACCAATCGGTGTACGCTCAAGTGCCGCACCTGCTTCGTATTTCGCGACGGAAACCCGAATGAGCATCCCGGGCGCCTCACAGATGAGATGGACAAAGAAACGATGCTCGATACGCTCGCGCGACTGAGGGATAAACACCGGATACGCACCATGGTGTGGATGGGCGGCGAGCCGCTGCTGCGCAAAGACGTGCTCATCGAAGGCGTGAAACTGTTCGAGGAAAATACGGTCGTCACCAACGGCACAATCGATCTCATCGATCTTGGAAAAATCGTCTACGTCGTCTCACTCGACGGCCCGGAGCAGATCAACGATTCCGTGCGCGGCAAGAGCTGCTTCAAGCGCGTGATGCGCACGCTCGAGCGCGTGCCCGAGAAATTCGAGCCCACAATACAGGTTCAGTGCGTGGTCAACAAGGAAAACGAAAACCATCTGGAAGAGTTGCTCGAAGCGGTAATCGACACGCGCGCCGACGGGCTGGTGTATTCATTCTATGTTCCACAGCGCAACGACACTTCCACGCTCGCGTGGCATTCGCTCGAAGAACGCGAGCCCGCCGTGAGGCGCGTCATGGACCTGAAAAAGCGATATCCCGAATTCGTGTGGAACACGCTCGCAAGCCTCGAGCTGATGCTGCCGGCCAACTCGAAAGCCGTGACCGACAACTGTCTTTCAAAGCAGTTCCTGCTGCCGCTGTATTTGAACGGGAAGGAATTCGAGGTGCCGTTTTGCTGCGTCGGCAACGACGTCGATTGCGACCTTTGCGGCATGTGGGGCGTGTTCCATTTCGCCGCCAAAATGCAATCGGGCGACCCGTCCCGATATATGTCCCAATCCATGTACTCCTCGATGTAAGTCGAGAAATCAGGCCGCCCGGGGAAATACCGGGAAAGCGGTATCTTCGGTCCTGATGGGGGCCGGCATCTCTCAACGTTATTCCACCTCGAAACGGAGCGTGCCCGGAATCCGGAATATTTCGTCGGAAAGTTTGTTGAGATTGATACGCTCGGGCGCCGATACGGTCGCCCTCAGCTCGACGTTCGGTTCCGAAATCTCTCTTTCGACCTCGATGCTTCGTATGGAAATCTGATTGGCCGCCAAGACCTTTTCTACGTTTCCGAGAAGGTCCGGCGAGCTTCGGGCCGTGAGCGTCATCTGCCTGAACATCTTCTTTTTAATGAATGCGTTTTCGAAGCGCCCGAGATAATGCAGCGTCAGCAGCATCGTCAGCACAACCATGGCCCCGGCGAAATAGTATCCCGCGCCGACGGCCATGCCGACGCCCGTGACAGTCCATATGCACGCCGCCGTCGTAAGTCCCCTCACTGTCGCG
>CBDUSG010000197.1:0-6199 GCA_965369575.1 uncultured bacterium
CGGCTCGCTTCCGCGATGTCGTCTATCGGAAGGCGGCTTGCTCATACGTCGAAACCTGCCTATATTTGTAAGCAGAGGCGGGCCAAACCGGGGAAAGCGCAGAGGAAAAAAATCCGGCCCGAAATGCTCCGATAAACGGCGCAGACGCGCCGCGCCACGAGTCCGGGGGATCGTTTTCGGATTCATCGATAATGAAGGGGGAGGAGACAAAAGTGAGCGCAATGAAGGAAACGCAGATAGTCGACGGCGTCTATTGGGTGGGCGCGGTTGACTGGAACATCAGGCACTTCCACGGGTACACCTATACAACGCCGCACGGCACGAGCTACAACGCCTACCTGATCAAGGACGAAAAGATCGCCCTGGTCGACACGGTGCATGCATCTTTCACCGGCGAGATGATGGAAAGGATCAGCGCCGTCATCGATCCCGAGAAGATCGACTACGTCGTGGCCAACCACGTCGAGCCCGACCACTCGGGAGCGCTGGCTGAGATACTTTCCATCGCAAAAAACGCGAAGCTTGTCTGCAACGAGCGCTGCAAACACGGGCTCGAGGAGTATTACTCGGCCGATTGGGATTTTGAGCTGGTCAAGACGGGCGACACTCTCAAGCTTGGCGCAAAAACGCTGACGTTCATCGAGGCGCCCATGCTGCATTGGCCCGACAGCATGTTCACATATATTCCGGAGGACGAGCTGCTGCTTCCAAATGACGCCTTCGGACAGCACCTGGCCACCACCGAACGATTTGTCGATGAATACGACGAGGCGCTCGTGATGCAGGAATCCGCCAAGTATTACGCGAACATCCTCATGCCGATGTCGGCGCTTGTGGCAAAGAAGATACAGGAATTGAGCAAGCTTCAACTTGGCATCAAGACAATCGCACCGAGCCACGGGCTCATCTGGCGCGAGCCGGAAAAGATTATCGACGCCTACCTGCGCTGGGCCGGCGGAGAGGCCGCGCCCGCCGTGCTCGTGGTATTCGATACGATGTGGACGGCCACCGAGAAGATGGCCCGCTCGATCGTCGAGGGCATCTCGGCCGAAGGCGTGCAATCGCGCCTGTACAGAATGGCCACGTCGGACAGCAGCGAGGTAATCCGCGACTGCATGTTGATGAAAGGAATTGTGGTCGGCTCGTCCACGATCAACCGCGGGATGCTCCCCACGCTTTCGCCTTTCCTCGAGGACCTTCGAGGGCTCAAGCCAAAAAACAAGATCGGGGCCGCGTTCGGCTCATATGGCTGGAGCGGCGGCGGAGCCGAATCGGTCGAGAAAATGTTGAGCGAAAGCGGTGTCGAGATAATCTCCGAGCCAATCACGGTCAAATACATGCCGAACGCCGAAGACCTGCATAACTGCTTCGAGTTCGGCCGCGAAATCGGACGGATGGTGAAAAGCTGAACATTCAGCGTTTCGAAGGCGGTTCGTCCGTCACGCGGACGGAAATCGAACATCGAACCGTACGATACGGCATCCACCGGAGGAATCTCGAATGACGAATGAGGACTGCATGAAGATCGCTTTGCGCGAAGCGCACAAGGCATTCGACATCGAGGAGATCCCCGTCGGCGCCGTAATCATCCATGAGGGCGAAGTCATCGCCAAGGCTCACAACCAGCGGGAACTGCTGCGCGACCCGACTGCCCACGCCGAAATGGTCGCCATTACTCAGGCGGCCGATCGCCTCGGCAGCTGGCGGCTCGATGACACGACATTGTTCGTGACGCTCGAGCCGTGCACAATGTGCGCCGGAGCGATAGTGCTCGCGAGGATACCGAAACTTGTCTTCGGCGCGTGGGACCCCAAGGCGGGCGCCGCCGGCTCGGTGATGGACATAGTCCGGCATTCGATGCTGAACCACCGGGTGGAGGTGACGGCGGGCGTGATGGAAAATGAGTGTGGCGCTATTCTTCGGGAGTTTTTTGCTCGCCTGAGGAGGCGGGAGTACTAGCCTCGGGTGCGGCGTCCGACGGTTCATGCGCGGGAGCCTCTTCCTGCAAGACTTCTTCCTGCGGAGCCTCTTCCTGCAAGACCTCTTCGTGTGGCGTCGTATCGTCCAGGGCCTTTTCCTCGCTCAGCCGGCGGATTTTATCCGTGACCGACTCGTTGGAGGGATCGAGCGCGAGCGAGCGCTCCCACTGCTCGCGAGCCCTTTCGACGTTTCCAAATTTGAGGTACACATCGCCGAGGTGATCACGGATGACCGGGTCATCTCCATCGAGTTGCTCGATGGCCTTCTCCAGATATTTGAGCGCACTCTCGAAGTCGCCGCTCTGATAATAAACCCATCCCAGGCTGTCGAGAAAGGCGCCGTTGTCGGGCTCGCTCTCGAGAGCGCGCAGAATCATCTGCTCCGCCTCGTCGAGGTTTTCCCCCTTCTCGGCAAACATGTAGCCAAGATAATTGAGCGCGTTCGCGTTTTCGGGGTCCAGCTCGATGACTTTCCTGAATTCCCGGACGGACTCCTCGAAACGCTCCTGCTCCTCATATAAGACGCCCAGCCGGAAGCGGGCGAGTTTGCTGTCCGAGTTGATCTCCGCCGCCTGCTCGAAGGCATGCACCGCCTTTTCGGTCTCATCCTGTTGATGATAGGCCGTGCCCAGCAACAGGTAAACTGCCTCGTTTTGCGCACCGAGCTCGAGTGCCTTTTCGAGCACGTTGACGACCATGCCGGGCATGTTCTTCTCGCCGTAGAGCAGCCCCATCTGGAGATAGGCCTTCAGCGCCTCGTCGTCGATGACCGTGACATGCACAAAGTGCTCGAGAGCCCTGTCAAGATCGCCCAGTTCCTGGTAGACCGCCCCCAGGAGGTAATGGGTCATGGCATCTTCCGGGTCCTTCTCGATGGCCTGCTCGAACTGTTCCCTGGCCTTCTCGAAGTCGCCGCTGCGGAAATAAATCAGAGCCAGCGCCTTGCGGAAATTGGCCATGTTGGGCCTGTGCTGCAAAAGGGCGTCGTATTGCTCGATCGCCTTGTCCCATTCCTCCCTGCTTGAATAGAGGATGCCCAGCTTTTTGCGCGCGTTGACGTTGTTGGGCTCGAGCTCGACGAGTCTCTCGAATTGCGCGATCGCCTCGTCGTTGTCACCGCGCATCTCGTGGATCGTGCCGAGATTGAATATCGCCTCCGTCAAGTTCGGAAATATCTCGAGCGTGCGATTCAACTCGACAACGGCTTTGTCGTACCTGCCAAGCGTTATGTAGGCAAGCGCAAGCTTGTTGTGGGTCCACGCCAGATCGGGCCTGATCTCGAGGATGCGTTCGTATGTCTTTATCAGGTCGTAAAACTCCTCCTGCGTCTCGTATATCTCTGCCAGTGAATTCAGGGCGGCAAGGTTCGTGGGATCGATCCTGACCGTCTCTTTAAAGTGCTCGGTCGCCTCGTCGTATCTGCGTTGATGGGAGTACATGGCGCCAAGCAGCATATGAGCGTCCGACTCGTCGGGATCCAGGTCTATGGCCCTGATGCTCTCGATGGCGGCCATCTCGAGCATACCCTTCCTCAAATAGACCCGCGCAAGCTGGGTGTGAATTCGCGCGGCGGAAGGATCGTATTCGACAGTCTTCTTGAGTTCTTCTATCGCGCCGTCGAGGTTGTTTTCCCTCGCGAGCAGGAGACCCTGAATATAATGCGTATATGCGTTTGAGATGTCGGGAGGCTCGACTTCCTTTGTAGAAAGCGTAATCAGCGGGCGCGCGCTTTGTACTGAGGTTCCGGACGAAGCGCATGCGACGAGTACGGATGAAAGCACGGCGACAATGATGTGCCTGATAACGGTCTTCATGCGATTCGGCCCTGCAGGCTCTCTCGCACCGGCGCAAAAGAACGTCTGTGAATGGGGCACACTCCGTTCTTCTTTATGAGCCCTATATGCTCGGCGGTGCCGTAGCCCTTGTGTTTTGCAAACATGTATTCAGGATATATCCTGTCGAACTCGACCATCATCCGGTCACGGACAACCTTGGCGACAATCGAGGCGGCCGCGATCGACATGGATAATTTGTCGCCCCTGACAATCGCGCGCTGGGGCACGCCCAAATCCGGCACGGGACGTCCGTCGACGAGCACGAGGTCGGGCGTCCGCTCGAGGTCCTCGATAGCCAGCTTTATCGCCAGCAGATTGGCCCGGTATATGTTGACTTCGTCGATCTGCTCGACGCTGACGGCGCCGATCCCGATGTCGGCCACGGCCGCTATCAGCGCAAACGTCTTGAGGCGCTGGTCCGCGCTGAGCAATTTCGAGTCGTTTATCTCGGCCGAAACGAAATCATTCGGCAGAATCACCGCAGATGCGACGACCGGGCCCGCCAGGGGGCCGCGCCCTACTTCGTCGACACCGGCGATCACGCCGAAACCCTCCGAGCGCGCGCTCCGCTCGTGCCGGAGCATTTTCTCGATGCGCATCTCGTCGCGCTCCAGGGCCCGCTGCCTCGACTGCAACTTCCTCATCAGTTGTTGAGCGCCCGCCCGGCCGTCCCGCTCGAGGGCGCCGAGCAATTCGTCGGAATAAGGAGGATCGATACTCGAGAGCGTCCGTCGGATTTCCGAGAGAGTCATCGACTCGAGAGACATAATATCGAGGCTCGCCCTCTCTGACTCCGACTTTTCAGCCGAGCATGCCATTTTCTCTTTCATCGCACGGCCGACACGCGAAGATCGAACTCATAAGGGAAGATATTCCGCGGCTCTGCGGGGGGCCTCGCCGCTACTTCGGCTCGGCCTTGCCTTTCCGGGCGGCGATGCGGGTCTTCACTCGCGACTTCTTGCCCACCTTGCCCCTGAGATAATACAGCTTCGCCCTTCTCACCTTGCCTCGCGTTACCACCTCTATCTTTTCAATCCTCGGTGAGTGCACGGGAAATACGCGCTCGACGCTTATGCCGAAGGTGATCTTGCGGACCGTGAACGTCTCTCGAACCCCTCCACCTTTGCGCCCAATGACGGTTCCCTCGAAGACCTGTATCCTCTCGCGCTCGCCTTCCACAACCTTGAGGTGTACCCTCACGGTATCTCCCGGCCCGAATTCGGGCAGGTCGGTTTTGAGCTGTTCTTTTTCGACAAGTTCGATAACGTTCATAGCCTTCCTCCGGTTTGTTCCCGAAGCCGCCGGACAGTGCGGCGGCGTCAATATCCGCTATTTCCTGTTCCGCTTGAGTTCTTCTATCAGTTCCCTATCCTGTTCCGTGAGAGAGGCCTCTGCAAGCAGTTCCCCGCGGTTCTGAAACGTCTTGCGGATGGCCTCGCGCCTTCGCCATTTCAGAATCTCGGCATGATTGCCCGAGATCAGCGTATCGGGCACGCTCATGCCCCTGAACTCCGGCGGCCGCGTGTACTGGGGATATCCAAGTAAATCGGCTGAGAACGAGTCCTGCTCGAGCGATTCCGGCGAGCCCACGACACCGGGGATCAGCCGGCATACCGCGTCGATGATTACGAGCGCGGCAAACTCGCCGCCCGTGAGAACGTAGTCGCCGATCGAAAGCTCGTCGGTGGCCAGCTTGAGCGCCACGCGCTCGTCTACCCCTTCGTAACGTCCGCAGATGATGACGAGGTCGTCATCCAGCGCAAGCTCGTGCGCCTTGGCCTGATCGAAGGGGGCGCCCTGGGCGCTCGTCAGAAGTATTCGTTTCAGGGAACTGCACCCCGAAAGCGACTCGACGGCCTTGAAGACGGGCTCGGCCATGAGGACCATTCCCGGCCCGCCGCCGTACGGCGCGTCGTCGGCCTGGCGGTGCTTACCTTGGCAGAACTCCCTCAGATCGATGATATCTATGGAAACGATGCCGCCTTCGACGGCGCGGCCGATTATGCTTTCCGAAAGCGGGCCGGCGAACATCCCGGGAAACAGCGTGATCACGTCTACGTGCATGTTTTCGCCGTGTCTATACCAGGTTCGAGATGTCAGCCGTCATCTCGCCGGCCTCTATGTCCACTTTGAGAATCACGTCTTCGATCGCGGGCAGCAGGATCTCGAGCCCGTCGTCATCAAGAACCTGATTGTTCACCAGGTGGCGCCCTTTGCACGAGAGAAGTTCAACAAGGGTCACGTGTTTCCCGTCGACCCTCGCAAGGGCGTGTCACTCGAGAGGGCCCGGCAAGGGGTCAATCGAGACGCTGTCTCGGTCCACGGAGCATCAGACAATATCTGGATCGATCACTGCACGTTCTTTCTCTGCGGGGACGAGGCGAT
>CBDUSG010000198.1:0-6178 GCA_965369575.1 uncultured bacterium
AAGACCATCATCTATGCGGTCATCCTGGCCCTTTTTATCAGGGCGCTCTTCCTCCAGACTTTCAAAATACCGACGGGCAGCATGGAACCGACATTGCGCGGCGCCATGAACTACGGGCACGGAGACAAGATAATCGTCATCAAGTTCATTTATGGATTCCGCATACCGTTCACCGACCGCAAGATTTTTTCGATGACCGAGCCCAAGAGAGGCGATGTGCTTGTGTTCAAGACCAAGGGAATCAGCCAGCTCGACCAGCACAAGGATTTCATTAAGCGCCTCGTGGGACTCGGCGGCGAGCACCTGCAAATAACGCCCGACAATCCCGGTTGGAACCCTGAACAGGATGAAGGCCCGAGTGGGGAGGGCCATATCTATATTGATGGGAAGCGTCTGGAAGGGCCGGCCTCCGTCGTCGAGAGACCCTATTATCCGGCGGGAGCATACGGCCGCGAAGAGATCGTCGTGCCTCCGGAACACTATTTCATGCTCGGTGACAACGGTCTCAACAGCCGCGACAGCCGCTTCTGGGGGTTCGTCCCGAAAAAAAACGTAGTCGGCAAAGCGGTTGCGATCTATTGGCCACCGAGCAGAATGGGATTGGTGCGATGACGAGCGGAGGCGGCACGATTCGACGATGACCGCGCTTTACGTACATATCCCGTATTGTATTTCCAAGTGCCGGTACTGCGATTTCGCTTCGGCGCCGCTCGACGGCGGCGTGCGTGATTATCTCGATGCCGTCGCCGCTGAAGCCAAGCGAGTTTCCAGGGCGATCCGATGCGTGGATACGCTTTACGTCGGCGGCGGAACACCGACCATACTTTCCGCGGACATGATCGCACAGCTCTTCGAGTGTTTGAATGAATCTTTCGAGATCAGCGCCGATGCCGAGATAACGGTCGAGGCCAACCCATGCAGCCTGACCCCGGATAAGGCGGAGACGCTGGCCGCATGCGGAGTGAACAGGGTGAGCCTTGGCGCGCAGAGCTTCGTCGACTCCGAGCTTTCTTTTCTCGGGAGATCACACCGGGCCGGGGATATCTCGCGCGGCGTCGGGCTGCTGCGAAGGGCGGGCCTCGACAACATAAGCCTCGACCTTATCTATGCCGTCCCGGATCAGTCTCCCCAAAGCTGGCGGCATTCGCTTTGGCAGGCCATCGAGTTGGGGCCGCAGCACGTTTCCGCATACTGCCTCACGTTCGAGCCGTCGACGCCGCTTTGGCGCTCGCTCCAGAACGGGGAAATCGAAAAGAAATCCGATGACGAGGAATTGGAGCTGTACGAGATCGCGCGCGAGACGCTCGCCCGGCACGGCTACGAGCACTACGAGATCTCAAACTTTGCTCTCCCCCAAAAACGTTCGCGCCATAACATTGTATACTGGTCCAACGGCGAGTACATCGGACTCGGCGCAGGCGCGGTATCCTTCGTCGAAGGCAGGAGAATCGCCAACATTCGGGAGACCAACGAATATATCAAAGTAATGAAGACCTCGGGAGGCGCGGCCCGCGAGGTCGAACTGATCTCGCCGCGCATGCAGGCGGCGGAGACGGTGATCCAGCAGCTCAGGCTGCGGGAGGGGATCGACCGTGCGGCTTTCGCGAACCGTTTCGGGCGGCATCCGGAAGAGATTTTCGGGGGCTCGTTCGTCGAACTCGTCGAGATGGGATTGCTGGAGCGGACGGCCGACGCCATAAGGTGCCCCATTAAGGGATGGCATCTTGCCAACGAAGTCGCGCTGAGGGCGCTTCCATAAGGTTGGGGCCTCCGTCGGATTGAATTGGCTTCGGCTCGAAGTTGCCGGTCCCTTTCAGGACCGGCTTGAGCCGGCGATATATCGCTTGAAAACCAACTCGTTTTAACGCTGGAATCGGCGTCGAAAGTCATTGGTCGCTGTTTAACTCCAAAAACGCGGGTACTCCCATGAGCGCAGAAGAAATCGAAAGCCCTCTAGAAGCCACGCCCCCCGTAAAGAGGGACACCGTCTTCGACGAAGGATTCCTGGTCATAATAACGGGGCTGGGCAACGCCTTCACGTTTCTGTTCCACATATACATGAGCCGCAATCTGGGGCCTGACGGATACAGCGCGCTCAACTCGCTGATGTCGCTTCTTTTCGTTCTTGCGGTTCCGATAGTCACGATTCAGACAACGATGGCCAAATTCATCGCCCAATACAGGGCCCGGGGCGAAGACGCCAACGTCAGGCGGCTGTTTCTTGAAAGCCTCAAACGTGTCAGCGTTTTCGCATTCGCACTCATGACGCTCATTATACTTGGCGCGCCGCTGATCGGCGGGTTCCTGAACATTAATAAGAACACGCCCGTCGTGGTCTCGGGCCTGCTCGTTTTCGTAATGTTCATGATGCCCATCTTCTGGGCCGTTTTGCAGGGGCGCGAAGAGTTTGGGTTCCTCGGCATGTCGTACTTTGCGAACTTTACGGCCAAATGCGGCCTTGGCATTCTGTTCGCCATGTTCGGATGGGGCGTTGGCGGGGTGCTTGTGGGCGTGGTGCTTGCTTTTGTGGCGTCATTTGCGGTGGCCATCTGGCCGATACGCGAGACATTGGCGCCGACACTCGACGAGGACACGGTCGACATGCGCGAGATATACAGATTCGCAGCTCCGGTAGCGGTCGCGCTTTTGTTCCTGAGCTTTTTCTGCAACCTCGACATCGCCATAGTACGCCATTTCTACGGCGAGACGCGTGAGGGCCTCGTGCTGGCGGGATATTACGCGACTGCGTCGATCATCGGCAAATCGTTCCTGTTCCTGCCGATCGGTATAGTCCTGGCGCTCGTCCCGAAAGTGTCGCGCAGAAAGGCCACGGGCGAGAATCCGCTCCCCGTGCTGATGCGCGGGCTTATCCTCGACGTTGCCCTTTCCATCGTGGGAATAATCGCCTGCATCGCGCTCGCTGGTCATCTGGCGCTGTTCCTGGCGAAAACCGATGCGCCCGAACTTGTTGCATTGATTAAATATTTCGGCATCGCGATAACGCCTGTGGCCGCCACGACTATCCTGGCCAACTACAATCTCGCCAATGAGAAGTATCGTTTTGTCTGGATTCTCGTGCCGATAACGATCCTCACGTTCGCGGGAATATGGCTGTTCCACGCAACGCTGATGACTGTCCTCTTTATCATAGGCGCGGGAGGACTGGCGCTGTTCATTTCAATCCTGATTTTCACGATCCTCTCGCACAGAAGAACGGACACCGAGCCCACCTCCGAACCTTCTGAATGAGGCAACGGCATTATCTCTGCCGGGTCGATTCGACTCAGCTCGCTTTGTCTCAGGCAGTAATCGGAAGCCCGGAGTGTTGACAGACCGCGCCCTGCTTGGATAGGATTCTGCCTGAGTCACAGACGGCGCGCCCGGCAATGCCGGCCGGAGAGGAAAAGCGGTAATGCAAGACCCGACCCCGAACAGGACAATCCCGAACGCCGGGCTCAAGGCCTTGGGCGTGCTCTTGTTGCTGTCGGCCCCGCCGATCCTTCTGCTGATCTATATAAAGCTGTTTGGAGTCGACGTCGTATTTTCCGACGAATGGGATTTCGTCCCGTTAATCGAAAAGATGTTTGCCGGAACGTTGACGCTCGGCGACCTGTACAGCCCGCACAATCATCATCGCATGCTGTTCCCGAGAATCATCATGCTCGCGCTGGCGCGCCCGACTCATTTCAACACGGTCGCGGCCATGTTTCTGTCGTGGGGGCTTTTGACGGCCGAGTCATTCATGATACTCCATATGTTCAGGCAGGATTTTGGAGCCTCCGTCCCCTCGTTGCTGAAATTTGCGCCCGTCGCCTGGATGATATTCAACTTCAGGCAGTTTGAGAGTATTCTCTGGGGGCTGGTGGGGCTCCAGGTATACGTGTGCACATTCGGGTTTGTCGCATCGATATATCTTTTGACGAAGGCCGGCAGGCCCGCGTTTTTCGGGGCCGTCTGCGCCGCCGTCGTATCGACTTTCTCGTTCGCAAACGGATTGCTTGTGTGGCCTGTGGGCCTGCTCTTTATCATCATGGCGAGACCCAGAAGAGACATCCTCCCAATATGCCTCTGGGCCGTGACCGGCGCCGTTGTGTGGGCGATGTACCTGCACGATCTGCCCTCGCTGTCGGGACAGTCAAACGTTCTTCTGGCGGTGACCCGGCCGATTCCCCTGTTGACTTTCTTCGTTCTGAACATCGGCGCCTCCCTCGCCTATATGAAAAGCGCCGCAGGCGGGATGGGCGCCGCGATATTAGTTTATGCAGTCGCGGCATTTGCGATCGCAATTCGCACCGGGGAACAGAGGCAACTTAAATGGATGGCGCTGATCCTGTTTTCCCTGGGTTCGTCGGCATTGTGCGGCATCGGCAGAATCGAATATGGTCTGTCGGGCGCACTGGCGTCAAGGTACTTTCCTTTCAGCGCGCTCGGGATTGTCGGAATATATATGGCCGTGCTGCACTCATTCGAGGCAACTAAAAAGACGGATAAGAAAGGCTACGCATTGCTGTACGGGGCCGTGCTCTCCACCCTTCTTATCGGGCTGATCAATGGCTATGCCAGTGGAATGCTGCGGGGAAGGGAAACATTCGAGATGAAAAAGGGCATGGCCGACCGCCTGGCGACATACAGACATGCCGATGACGCCGATCTGGAGTATCTGTTCCGCGATGCGGAGAAATTGAGGAGGAGAGCCGCTATCCTGGAGGAGCTTGAGTACAATGTGTTCAGGCGCAGGGTCGACGATTGACTTCTCGTGCCGCCCCCTTTTTCCCGGAGGCTTTAAGCGTCGGAAGGATCAGAGGAGGTATTCCATCACGAGAACATCGAACATCTCATCTTTTATCCTCGCGTGCCGCCTGAGGTAGCCCGCCTCTTCGTACCCCAGCTTCTTGTAGAATCCCATCTTTTCCTTGTTGAACGAGTAAGCAAAAAACATAATCTTCGAGTAGCCCATCTGCCGCGCCTTGGTGAACGCCTTTCGCGCGATCCTGGTTCCGATGCCCTGCCCGCGAAAATCCTTTTCGATCCAGATGCTGCCCACGCAGATGTGGGCGTACACCTCCTCCAACGAATAAGGCTGCAGAGCGCAAAAACCTACGACGCTTCCTTCGACTTCGGCCACCAGCACGGCCTCGCGCTTGCTCAGGTTCTTGAACCAGACCAGTCGCTCCCTGAGCGGATGCGGAGTAATGTCCAGTACGGACTCGCGGTCGATGATGCCCTGATTGTGTATCTCGGTGATCCGCTGGATATCCTGCAGAACCGCCTTGCGCACGCGCACCTTCGCGCAGCCGTCCACAACGCCTGTGAACTGCGACATTTCTGATCGCCTCCTTAGACAGGTTTTACCAGAATGCCGACCGGCGCATAGACGCCCTATACGCCCGCCGCCAGCCTCTCGATCAAATAAGTGTCGAGGCCGGCTCTTTCGAGCTTTCCGACTGCCTTTAACAGGTCATATTTCAGCCGGAAAAACTCGACGGTCATTTCATCGGAGTCGAAAATGCCGAAGGATGTTCGCGAATCGCCGTCGCGCGGTTGGCCGAGCGCGCCGAAATTTATGAGGTACCGATTCTTTTCGTCCAGCGTGTGTTTGCCGTTGTTGCTCAGATCATGTTCCGGCCCGCGGAATGCAAACAGCGAAGGAAGATGGCTGTGCCCAAAGAAGCAGATGTTTATCGACATTTTTTCCATCACGGCGAACTGCCGCAATGCGTCCATTCTGTCGAGGATATAATTGTCGCGGGTCTCCGGTGAGCCGTGGGAAAGCATGACGGTTCCGTCCAGCACAAGCGTTTCGGGCAGACCGCCGAGGTATTCGTTGCATTCGGGTTTCAGCTGGTTCCTCGTCCAAAGTACGGCCTGCTTTGCGGCGGAGTTGAACATCTGCGGATTCTCCAGTCCGCAAGCGGCCGCGTCATGGTTCCCGATGATCGAAGTTATGCCCTCTCTCATGAGTGTCTCGACACATTCGTTGGGGTTGGCGTTGTAGCCGACGGCATCCCCCACATGCACAATCTGGTCGACATTGTGGCGCTTCACTTCGGCCAAAACCGCCTCGAGCGCCTCGAGGTTGGAGTGGATATCACCAAGAATTGCATACCGCATTATTGTTACGTTTGCCCTCCTCTCTTCTGTGAACGGCAATCCTGAATAAATGCCGCACCGCGGGCAG
>CBDUSG010000199.1:0-6158 GCA_965369575.1 uncultured bacterium
CTGAATCCATCTCTCCTTGACCATCGAGCATTCTATGATTGGATACTTCTTGGGCATTTTGACTTCATGCGACTCGAATATCTTTACGATTGCCCTGCTCACGATCTTCATCGATTCTCGCGCCGCCTCGAGATTGTCGGCCTTCATCCCGGAAGCGGCCTCCTCCAGCGTTTCGAGCTGGGACTTGAGCTTCTCTCGCTCGACTTTCCCGGCGGCGTCGGCGGCGGCATCGGCCAGAGCCTCGGCGCCCGCCTCGACACCCTCCGTCGAATCTCCCGCCAGCGCCTTCCAGATCGGGAGATACGCATCGAGCACCTTTTGCAGGGCATCGATCGCCGTCGGCTCATCGACAACGGGCGTCATCGAGTGACCCTCGCGCTCCGGGCCTTTCGTGTCGGAGCCTTGTCCGATCATCTTCGCGCCGGAGCCGCGCTGGGCATCTTTGGTCGCGGAGCCGGAAGCGGTTTCGTCCGAAGGCGCTGCTTTTTTCTTCGCCATGAGCATCTTATTGATGGCCTCGCGCAGGTTGCTCTCGGAATCGATCAGGAACTGTGAGGAGGTAACGATCTCCTCGCCGCCCTCGAGTCCTTCGAGCACCTGGTACCGGCCCTCTCCCTGCGGCCCGAGCTTCACGTCGCGCGGCTCGAAGCGGCCGCCTCCGAGGGCGAGGATGACTACGTCCCTTTCGCCGCTGTGAAGCACGGCCATCTCGGGCACGAGTACGGCATCCTTTGCCGCGACGGGCGAGAATTTCACGGTCGCAAACATATCAGGCTTGAGCCTGCCGTCCGGGTTGGGAATCTCGAGGCAGGCCCTGATCGTCCTCGTTTTCTTGTTCAGATATGGATAGAAGAACAGAACTTTCCCCCTGATTGCTTCCCCGGGATAGAAACTGACCTCCACTTCGGCTTCCTGCCCCTCTTTGATCCACGGCAATTGATATTCGTATAAATCGACATGTACCCACAATGAGGAAAGATCCGCGATCTTATATAGATCCATTCCGGCCTTTGCGCGCATTCCCTCGAGCGCCTGATTCATCTTCTGCACTATAATGCCGCTTGCGGGGGATACGACGGTGAGCGTGCGCATCGCTTCGCCCTTTTCTTCGATCTGCTCTATCTGTTCGTCCGTTATGTCCCAATAGGCAAGCCTGCGGCGGCTCGCAGCCATGAGATCCTCGGCGCGGGCATTGGCCTCGGCAAAGCCGCTCTCCTCCATTTTCTTGAGATAGCGGAGCGCGCTCAGGTATTCTTCCTGCGTAGTCACAAGGTCGGGACTGTATATCTCGAAAAGCGGGTCACCCTTTTCCACTCGTTCGCCCACATAATTTATGTAGACCTTTTCGATCCAGCCGTCGTACTTCGTATTGACGAGAAAGATGTTCTGTTCGTCGTAGTCGAGGCTGCCGACGGTGCGGATTTCGACCCTCAGGTCTCCGCGAGCGACCGTCTCGGTGACGACGCCCATGTTCTGCACCGTCACGGGATCTATCCTTATGACATTACCGGACGCATCCTCCGACTCGTCCTCATAGACGGGAACGAGATCCATCCCCATGGGGGATTTTCCCGGCTCGTCGGAGATGTAGGTCGGGTCCATGGGGGCCCGCCAGTATTTTACCTTCCTCTCGCCGCCTGTCGCTCCGCCTCCTTCGTCCTCGTACTTAGGAACGAGGTCCATGCCGCAGATGCCGCACGTTCCGGCCTCGTCGGAGATATAGGTCGGGTGCATGGGACATTGCCAGTATTTTATCTTCCTCTCGCCGCCCTGCGCGGGGGCCGCGCCGGTGCCGGCATGTCCCGGCATTATCGCGTGCGTGAGCTTTTCGAATACGCCCACTTTCATCGGGTTGACGAGGACGAAAAGTGTCAGGCCGATGCCCAGCACAAAGACAACAAAGCCGGCGATCGAAGCGCTCGCCTTGCCCCGGTCGTTGGAAACCGGAGAAAGTGCCTTCGCGCAGATGCCGCGGGCTTTCTGGTTTTCATTTATCACTCGCATAATCATGGTTTTCCTCACAACCGGTCCATCATGTTCTTTGCGCCGGGAACGCCGCGCCGATAGCCTGCTCGATGTCGGCCAGGGCCTTCATGTAATCGGTCTTGAGCTTCGCGTGGGCGAGCCGAACGGCGAGCAGGAACCTCTGGCTGTCGATCAGGTCGAGAGCGTTCAGACGGCCCGTGGAATAGGCGGCCTCGGTCGAATCGAGCGCCTGCTCGGCCTGGGGAACGAGAACCCTGTCATACAGGGCCAACTGATCCAGCGCGGTCTCGGCTCCGAGCATTCCGTCTCGGATGGAGAACTCCATCGCGTTCTCCCTCTTATCATAGTTTCGCTCGCTCGCGTATCTAAGCTCTGTGGCGCCCCTTACGCGCGACATGTTCTTGCCTTCCCAAAGGGGAATGTTGAACCCGACCATTATCCCGAACACGTCGCGTCCGTTGTCTTCGGGCCGGCTGAGTTTTCCCATGGCGTCTTCGCGCTCATCCACAAAAATATAGTTGAGCCCGACGTTGAAGTCGGGGTAATACTCCTTTTTCGCGAGCCGGACAGCCTGCTCGCCCTTCTCTATCATATACTGCGCCGCCCTCAGCTCGTGGCGGTTGGCCCGACCGACAGCGTACAGCTCCTCCAGATTCAGATCGGCCTCGCGAACGGACAGCGCGACGAGCGAGGGCACCGGCTCCTCGGGAGGACGGTCCATGAGCGTGTTCAGGTTCGCGGCGACCGACTCTCTCTGCCTGTTGAGAACGTACAGGCGATTGTCGTCCTTTGTGATCTCGGCCTGAATTTTTATCACGGCCTGCTGGATTCCCTTCCCGGTCGAGTAGCGGGCCTCGGCGATTTCCTCGAAATGATCGAGAAGATCCTTGTCCTCCTTCGTGATTCTGATCGCTGCATCGAGATAGGCGAGGTCGTAATACGCTCGCTTGACCCGGGCGACGACGACGCGTATCTGCGCCTGGTACCGTTCGGCGGCCGCGAGCGCATCCCTGAGGACCATCTCGCCCTTGGCGTCAAGCTTTCCGAACCACGGGAATTTCTGGGAGATGGAGAGCATGGTTTCCTGCGGGCCGACGCGCGTCTCGGGACTGTGGATGAACTGCGTGATGGCAAACATGGGGTCCGGCAATGATGCGACCTGCGGAATCCTCTGCAGAGCGGCGCGCCAGCGATGCTCCGATTCCCAGATCGAAGGATTCGCGTAGATGGCGGCGTCGATGAAGCGGGAGAGCAGCTCGTCATCCGAAAAATAGAACGCGCCGTATTCAGCCATCCCGCCGTCTTCGGCCGTCCGCGCCAAAAGCTCCGAGGCGGTCGGAGGAGTTTCGTAGGCAAGGCTCAAAAGGCGCTCCGGCGTATCGCCGCTGCGGAGGCGGTCTTGCTCATCCGTTGCGATAATGCCGCCATCAGAAAACGACGGCGCTTTTTCCGCGGCCCCATCCTGCCCGAAGGCCGGACCCCGCGCAATCAGCAAGAACAGGGCGACGATTGCCGCCAATCTTGATATCCCGATATTCATAATTACGGCGCCCCCTTTCACGTCGGTCCGATCCGTAGATTTCTCGGGGCGAGTATAGCAGTCCTTCAATTTCATTGCAATGGACTCGACTGACTGCGCCGGACTTCTTCCTTTTTTTCTGCTTGAAACCGGTATCCGACTCATAAACCCGCCCGCAGGCGGTCGCTCGTTATTGGAAGTTATTACAAGATTCTTGCCAATCGGCGGGCGAGGCTGAGAACACGCCTATAAATAGGTATTTACACAGGACTTACAAGATATCGCGGGGCAGCGCTTCCGCGCACAAAAAGTGTCGTCTCTGTCTGATATCTTTCACCGTCGTGTCTGTTTTGGGTCATCGCCGGCGAATTTTCCAGAGAGTCGTTCTGCATTGATAGCGCTACATTTATGTTGACCGAATCGCGAAACATCCATATAATAGAGATGGTCCCCTACTACGCCCATCTTTCGGGTGAGAGGTCGAAATGGAAGACAGGGAAACACTCCGAATCGATCACGACACGGCCGGCGACTCGCCGGGCGACAAGGTAGGGCTCCTGCAGATTATAAGGGGTGAAGATATCGGCCGCGAGTTCCAGCTTGTGCCCGGCAGCAACATCATCGGACGGCAGAAAGACTGCGGCGTACATATCCTCAACAAGTCCATTTCCCGGAGGCACGCGCAGATAGTGTGCAACCCCGACGAATCCCCCGAGCTGCGCTACACCATCTACGACCTGCAGAGCACCAACGGCGTCAGGGTCAACAACGTGCCGAAATCCTCGTGCGCGCTTCTGACCGGCGACAGAGTGCAGTTCGGCCAGGTCGTGTGCAAGTTCATGGAGGTGGATTCCATCGAGCGAAACTTCATGAACGAAATCAAGAAGCTGATAGAATACGACGACCGCACAAAACTGCTGCAGATAAAGCCGTTTTACGACAGGCTGGAAAAGGCGCTCGGCGTGAGCGACACGGCCCAAGGCTCGTTGTGCGTGCTGATGATGGACCTCGACGGTCTCAAGCAGATCAACGACGCGCACGGCCACTTGATCGGCACCGAAGTGATAGTCAGGATCGCGGAGCTGATCAACGAGGAGTTCCTGCCCTCCGGAGTGGTCGCCCTTTACGGCGGCGACGAGTTCGCCGCCTTCCTCGATAATACCACGAAGGCGGAGGCGGTCCAGCGGGCGGAGCGGCTGCGCACGCTGGTCTCAGAGCTGCGCCTCGCCGACAAGGGAATCAAAGATCGAGTCACGATCAGCATCGGAGTGGCCGCGTTCCCGGAAGATGCGTCGGAGATGATGCCTCTGGTAGCGAACGCCGACAAGGCTCTTTTCATGGCGAAAGCGGCGGGCAAAAATCGCGTCGTCGCCTACGACTCGAACATTACCGAAGCGACTGGATAGAGCGGCACCCGGGCGCGCGAGGCGTAGTTTCGCGCCCGGCGCCGAATGATCTTTATTATTGTCGTGTCGGCCGCCCAAGCCGAAACCGTTGGAGGAGACAATGGACACCCGGCTCGATGCGCTCATAGAAGAGGCTGCCGGCATCGTGTCGTCGGCCGATAAAGTCGTGGTTTTCACGGGCGCGGGGATAAGCACCGAGTCGGGCATCCCCGACTTCCGCAGCCCGGGCGGCATATGGAGCAAGTATCAGCCGATAATGTTTCAGGACTTCATGTCCAGCGAGGAGGCTCGCCGCGAGTCGTGGCGGCGCGGCAAGCAAACTTACCACGTATTCGCCGACGTCGAGCCCAATGCGGCGCACTACGCCATCGCCGAGCTCGAGCGCCTGGGCAAGCTCGAGTGTCTCATCACGCAGAACATCGACAACCTGCATCAGCGGGCCGGCAACTCGCCCGACATGGTCATCGAGCTTCACGGGACCGCCATGTACGTGCTCTGCATGAGCTGCGGCAAGCGCTGGCCCAGGGCCGAGATTCAGGAATGGCTCGAATCCGGGGTGGAGACGCCGAACTGCGACGAATGCGGCGGCATCATGAAGTCGGCGACGATATCGTTCGGTCAGCCCATGCCCGAAAAAGAGACGGCCGAGGCGCAGGCGCGCTCGCGGGAGGCCGAAGTATTCATCGTTGTGGGATCTTCGCTCGTTGTGTACCCGGCCGCGCAAATGCCGATGGAAGCCAAGCAGAACGGGGCCAGGCTCATCATAGTGAACCTCGGCGAAACCTCGTTCGACGCGCACGCGGACGTGCTCATACGCGGCAAGGCCGGAGACACAATGAAGCGCATCGTCGAGCGCGTCAAGGAAAGGGCCGCCTCGAAAAACTGAATTTCCCGCCGGCGAAAATGCCGCGCAACGCCGGGCCGAGCCCGGGACCTTCCAAATCAGAGGTCAGATAGAATTGCCGGACAGGTCGAAAAAAAGACTGCTCATCGCCCTTGTGCTTCTGATGATGACAATCGTCACCGGCACGATCGGCTACAAGCTGATCGCGGGCGGCAGCCACGACTGGCTCGACTGTCTCTACATGACGGTCATCACGCTCGGAGGCGTCGGCTACTACGAGGTCATCGACACCTCGCAGTTTGCCGGCGCGCGCCTGTTCTCGATCGTGCTCATCCTCTCGGGAATGGGTATACTGTTATACAGCGTGAGCACGGTCATTTCGATAATGGTCGAGATGGACCTG
>CBDUSG010000200.1:0-6142 GCA_965369575.1 uncultured bacterium
GTATTCGCGTAAAGGCGACTCATCGATGGGCGTCTCGGACAGCGAGATAACGGCGCCTATGCCCTCGGCCTTCAGAAAAGCGATATCCTCAGCCACCGAGCCGGAAAGCCCCGGCCTGGCCATCCCCGCAAGCAGCCCCGGCACGACAAAATTGAAATTCAACAATGCCCGCCTGTAGTCCATTTGTCCTCACGCCATGCGCGTTCGCGCCCTGCCTGTTCGCGATCGACGGATCTCGCCCTTTCGCGCGCGGATACGGAATATATCGCAACGGGGGAGCGCTTTAAGCATCCTGGCGCGCAAAACCATTATACCACAGGAATCGGCCCGCGACATTCTTGACATGGTATTTAGGCTGTGTTAAAATGCTGGAGACTTATTGGAAACGCTGGGCTGATTCCGGGAGAACGCTTTGGGGCGACCTGTATTGATGGCAGTCGATGACGACCGCAATGTGCTCGAGACCTGCCGCGACATTTTCAAGGACGCCTATGATGTCGTCGTCATGGAATCCGCCGCCGACGCCCTGACGCACCTCACCGAAAATCCGGTCGACCTGATCTTCCTCGATATCAAAATGCCCGAAATCGACGGACTGGAAATGCTCAACCGCGTCAAGGAACGCGACGACGCCCCCCCGGTGGTCATGGTGACCGCGACCCGAAGCGCCAAGTCGGCAGTGACGGCGATGAAGGCCGGCGCTTTCGACTACATCACCAAGCCCTTCAACGTTGACGAACTGCGTGTCGTAGCTGAGAGGGCCCTCGAGAACCGCACACTCGTCAAGGAAGTGCGCAACCTGCGCTCCCAGATACAGAAGCGGTACGGATTCCAGAGTCTGGTGGGCGAAACCAAGCCGATGCAGGAGATATATCGACAGATCGAGCAGCTTGCCGACAAGCGCAGCTCGCTGCTCATTCTGGGCGAGAGCGGCACGGGGAAAGAACTTGTCGCAAGGGCCATTCATCACCACAAGGAAAGCCGCCGCAAGAACGGGCCATTTGTCGCCCTGGACTGCAACACATTGCCCGAATCCCTCTTCGAGAGCGAGCTTTTCGGACATGAGAAGGGCGCATTCACGGGGGCTGTGAAGAAAACCGGCCGCTGCGAACTCGCGGACGGCGGAACACTTTTCCTGGACGAGATCGGCGAGTTACCGCGGCCGGTACAGGTCAAGCTTCTGCGCTTTTTGCAGGAGCACGAGTTCATGCGCGTAGGCGGCACGCAGAGCATCTCCGTGGATGTCAGGATAATCGCCGCCACCAACCGCGATCTCGAAGAGGCCGTTGAAAAGGGTGATTTCCGCGAAGACCTCTTCTACAGGATAAACGTGGTGCCGATCAATATTTCCCCACTGAGGGAGCGCGGCGAGGATATCCCGCTGCTCCTGGATTATTTCGTTAAGCGTCTCGCCGCCGAGTTGGATATTCCCGCCAAGACCTTCTCGACCGACGCGGTCGATCTGCTCGTGACGCACACCTGGCCGGGAAACGTCAGGGAACTGCAAAATGTCGTGGAAAGACTGCTCGTGCTCTGCAAGAACGAGGTCATCGAGCCCGACGATCTTCCGGAAAACGTGCGCCTTTCCAAACACGACGTCAGCCAGTATTCCCAGAAAATATTCTCCGGAGAACTCTCGCTCGAGCAGGCAGAGCGCCAATTCCTCAGCGAAATCATATCCGAGGCGCTCCGCCGCGCCAACGGCGTTCAGACGCGCGCAGCCGAAATGCTCAAGACCAGCCGACGCACCCTCAAGTACCAGATGGACAAGCTGGGCCTGTCTTGAAAACTCGCTCCTTTTTGTGCACGCCCGTCCTCAACACGTGCGCTCGATAAGCCCTCAAATGTTGAATCATTGTGGTCTAGCTCCCCTTTAAGCCCCTCACACCACAATATATTGTGCCTCACCATGATTAGTCCATAGCTTATATTGCTTGGCATCTTCCTTGCAATTATCCGTGTTTTCGGAGGGCAATGCGCCCTGATTGTGTCGAGGGAGTCCTGTATGAGAACATCCGCCGCTAATAACCTGCTTGACAGGGACCCGGGAGCCAAAGCGCGCAGAAAAGAGGAGCTGAGGCACCTGGTACTCGAGTTGCTTGAGCTGCCCGTGCTCCCCGCTCTGACGAGAAGGATTCTGAGAATCTCGGGCGGCCAGAGCGACGCGGGCGACATGGCCGACGTCATATCTTCCGACCGCTTGCTCGCCGGGAATATCCTCAGAATGGCGAATTCGGAATATTTCGGGCTTTCTCAGAAATTTTCGGGCGTATCCCGCGCCATGAAAATTCTCGGCCGCGAGACCGTTAAGAGCCTGGCCCTGAGTTCACTGCTCATCGAGATGGTGGCCCCGGGCGGTGGGGCGATGTGCTTCAATCGGAACCGATACTGGGCGCATTCGCTCGCATGCGCCTATCTGTCGAAGAAAATCGCCGCCATGACCCGTCGCGCCGAGCTGCAGACTACTTTTGTATGTGGGTTGCTGCACGATATAGGAAAGCCGCTCGTCGCTCTGTATTTTCCCACAAGCTACGGCCGCGTGATCGAGCGTCTCGCCGCCGAGCCTCTGACGTCGGTACGGGGCGAGGACGAAATGCTGGGCTTTACGCATGCAGAGGTCGGCATGTGGCTGGCGCAACGGTGGAGATTTCCCAAGGCGGTCGTTTTCACGATCGCCAATCACCACGGAATGATAGCGCGCGATGAACGCTACAACTCGCTGGCGGCTATACTGCGACTGGCCGATCACCTGTGCCTTCAGGAACGGATTTCCGCTGAAGAAAGGGCCTTCGTCGAGCCATTGGAGAGCGCGGTCACCGAACAGCTCAGGCTCGGCCGCGACGAAGTGGTCGATCTCAGGGATGCCCTGGGCGCGAGGAAGGAGGCATTTTCGTCGCTTTTTCGGGATGAAAAGGGAGAATATCTATGAACGACAATATTTTCGGAGAAACAGCGGCATGCAGCTCGGCGGCCAGCCGCGCCGCCGGAGAAATGAATCGGCGTTATGAAGAAGCCCTCTCTCAGCTGCTCCTCATAGGCAGGATAAACTCCCTTGTCGCCATGCTGGACGACATGCCGAGCCTCTGTCTTTCGCTGATCGGCATCATAATAGAGTACACACCGGCGGAGAACTGCTCAATCATGCTGACGGATCGGGACAGTGGAAACCTCATGCTCCGTGTCGCGAAAGGCAAAAACGACAGGGGTTCATTTTTTGGAGGGGAAAACCTGTCAACGACGACGCTGAATTCCGGACAGGGGGCCGCCGGCTGGGTCGCGGAAAGCGGCGAGATCGTCTGCATCGAGGACTGCGAGGCGGACGACCGTTTTATCGAGCTGAGATCGTCCGCCAAAAAGGTCAACTCGCTGATATCCGCCCCTATCGCTTCGGATGACGAAGTCATCGGCGTGATCAACTGCAGCCATTCGAAAAAAGGGCGATTCAGGGAGATAGATAAGCAGAACGTCTCTCTCGTCGCCGCCCATGCCGCCGTCCTGTTGCAAAGGGCTGCCGCAAACGAACAGACCGCGAAAAAACATCGCGAGCTTGAGAGACTGCTCGGAGAAAAAAGCGCCGCCTGCGCGGAGGCTGAGGAAAGATTTTCGGCAATGCGGGAGCAGCTCTATCGTTCGGAAAAATTCGTCACTCTCGGCGAGCTGCTCGCCGGCGTCGCCCATGAGCTGAACAATCGCGTCGCACCCATACTCATATATTCGCAGATGCTGCAGCAATCAATGCCCGACGAACAAGACCAGAAGCGTCTCCACGTCATCGAGGAATCGGCCATGGGCGCCAAAGCGATCCTCGAATCACTACTGAGCCACTCGCGCGAGGGATCGCAGAAGAAAGAGCCCGTCAACCTCAATCAGACACTGCAGAGCACGCTCACGCTCATCGAGTACAAGATTCGCAATCAGGGAATAGAGCTGTCGGTCGACATCTCCCCTCATCTCCCTCCCGCCAGGGTCAACGACAAGCAGATGGCTCAGGTTTTCCTGAACATCATCAACAACGCGATACACGCAATGGAAGCCGACGGCGGCAAACTGACGATACAATCAACGCATGACAGGAGCAGGGTCAAGGTCACGGTCGCCGACTCTGGTCCCGGGATTCCGAAAAATCTGTTGGACAAGATCTTCGATCCGTTCTTCACGACTAAAGAAGCGGGCAAAGGCACCGGCCTGGGCCTGAGCATATCGAAACGATATGTGGAAGACAACGACGGCACTCTCTCGGTCGAAAACGCTCCGGCAGGAGGGGCCGCCTTCGTCATCGAGATTCCGACGATGGAAGCCAGGATGGAATCCCCGAGCGCCGACCCCGGGCACGCCGACGGAAGCAGGGCGTCCGCGAAAATACTCGTCGTGGACGACGATTCGGCCATCCGCGACGTCATCCGCGATGTCCTTGGAGCCGGCTACACGATCGAGTTCGCGACCGACGGCCGCGACGCCACCGCAAAGATCGAGAAAGACCCGTTCGACCTGCTCGTTGTCGACTACCACATGCCCGGCTTCGACGGCAAGCAGCTCTACGAATGGATCGCAAGCAACCATCCGTCCCTGAAGAATCGAATAATCTTCAGCACGGGCGACATATACCATGAGCGGATCCGCGATTTCATCGACAGTACCGGATGCGACTGTCTCATCAAACCTTTCTCAACAGCGAGTCTGAGGGAAATAGTGTCCGGCGCCCTCGGTTCGTAAACGAATCCCCGGTCAGAAGCGACCACGCCGAGGATTCCTGCCGGCACTTAATTATTCTCAGTCGTCTCGACGGCGCCGGGGCAATGACCACAGACGCAAAAATAATAATCTTCGGAGAGGATGCCGAAAGCCGCAGCCAAGCCTCGAGCCTGCTCTCACTAAGGGGATACGACGCCGTGTCTCTGCCCACGGCAAAGGAGACGCTGGCCGCCCTCGGGCGCTCGCGCGCCGATGTCGTGCTCCTCGATCTCGACACAAACGAGATAGACGGCACCGAAATCATCAGAGCTGCCAAGAGCAAGAATCGGGAGATTTCCATCATCCTGATGGGAACTCCGAGCGCGATCGAGTCCAATCCGAATCTGCTCATGTTTGGCGGATACGAATATGTCCTCAAACCCCTCAACGGCGAGGCTCTCTGCGCAACAGTCGAGCAGAGACTGCGCCAGCAGCGCATCTACCGCATATGTTCAGCCCTGAGCACGGCCGTCGACGTGGATGACACGCTCGGCCTGATACTCGAGACCGCGCTCCGCGAGACAGGCGCGAGCCATGGGACGATTCTGCTCGGCGACGGCGATTCGCTGCGCATCGAGGCCGCAAAAGGGTTTCCCGACGAGACCGCCGGCTCCGTCCACGCAGTCGACGATGCCGGCATTTTGCGGCTGGTGATGGACAGCGGCGAGCCGATCGTGCTTCAGGGCGGCTTTGCGCGCCTTCCCTTCATCCCGGAAAAACTCTCGCGCAATACCGGCTCGATCGTCTGCGCGCCCATCCGAATCGGCGGAAGGACGATCGGCGTGCTGAACGTCAACCGGGCCGTATCGGCAGACCCTTTCTCCCAGAGCGACCTTCGGATGATAGAGATCATCGGCCTGCAGGCCGCAGTGGCCATACACAACGCCCGTGAGCGACAACACGCTCTCGAACGCCAGAAACTGAGGCACGAACTCGACCTTGCGGGCTCGATACAGCAGAGCCTGCTCCCGATAGCGCCCGCATTCGACCATTGGGCCGAGATAGCGTCGCGCAGCATGCCGGCCCGGATGATCGGCGGCGACTTCTATGATTTCGTCGAGTTCGGCCCCGACCGCCTGGGCATCGCGATCGGTGACGTTGCCGGCAAAGGCGTGCCCGGCGCACTGCTGATGGTGCGCGCGATCAGCAGCTTTCGGCTGCGTGTCGGCCCGGACAAGGCGCCCGGAACCGTCCTCGGCGAGTTCAACAACGACCTCGTGCATAACAGCGTCCGGGGAGTGTATGTCACCGCCATCTACGCCATCTTTGACTTTCGCCGCCAAATACTGCAGATCGCCGGCGCCGGCCATCCGCCTCCCCTGCTGCGCCGCCATGGCTCGGCTAACTCCGAGACACCGGATATTCATTGTGGAATTCCGATGGGAATCGTGCGTGACGCCGTATTCGAAAC
>CBDUSG010000201.1:0-6118 GCA_965369575.1 uncultured bacterium
GGCCCCACCGAGGACTACTGCCGAGAGTACCTGAGGGTGACCGCGACCCTGGATTCGATCGGAAGGGCGTTTGCGGCCGAGCTCGAGGCCGGCGGCGCCGGCGCCGTGCATATCCCCGCCTCGAAAGTTATCGATTGGGAGAAGCTGCGGGCCCATCTTTCGCACAAGCTGATAGGGCGCTACGCCGGGCACGGCTGGATAGGGAGGAGCATCCTGCTCGTCAATCCCGAGTTCGGCTCGCGCGTGCGATACGTGACCGTGCTCACGGATGCGGCGCTTCCGCCCGATTCGCCCATCGAGGCAGACTGCGGCGGCTGCGCGCGCTGCGTGGCCGTGTGTCCGGCGCATGCTGCGACGGCGGATCCGGCGGACTTCGACCTTCGCGCCTGCTTTGAAAAACTTGCCGAATTCAACAAGCAATTCGATATACCTCATTATGTCTGTGGCATTTGCGTAAAGGCCTGCAGCGGGAATGACTCGAAGGGAAGCGGCTAGACGGTGGGGCAGATCAGCACTCCGCATCCTGTGAAGCTGTTTGTCGCAATGCTCGCGCCACGCACCGATCTGTTCGAGGCCGCCCAGACGGAATTGGCCGGGAGGTTCGGACCGATCGATGCGGTCGGCGAGGTGCTTCCGTTCGATTTTACGGATTACTACGAGGCCGAAATGGGGCCGAACCTGATGCGCAAATTCGTCGCATTTGAACGCCTGATCAATCCGAAGGAACTCGTTTCAGCCAAGCTGTTCACGAACGATCTCGAGGAAACGATCACCGAGCGCTTCGGCGGCCGAGCCCGCACCGTCAATCTCGATCCCGGGTATATCTCCCTCTCGAAGCTGGTTCTTGCATCGACGAAGGATTACTCACACAGGGTGTATCTCGGCGACGGCATCTTTGCCGAGGTCACACTCCATTACGCGCGCGGGCGCTTCAATCCGTGGCCATGGACATATCCCGATTATAAATCCGAAGCCTACTCCAGATTTTTCGAGACGATTCGCAAGCAATATTACGTTGCATTGGGGAAGCCTGGTTCCTAACTATCGTTTTTCAGGGAGGGGGAAAGCCATGCGACCGGCGAAAATCTCAATGTGGCTTTGTTGCCTGCTGCTCGTCGCGGCGTTCGCTCCTAATGAGGCAGAGGGCGACGTCATAAAATTCAAGCACGGCGGCACGCAGCAATGCGTCATCCTGGAGGAGAGCGAGAACTCGGTCAGGTTCCTTAGCTCGATGGGTCCGACCTCGATGCCTCGTTCCAGGATTGAATCGATCAAGCTCGATTCCGACAAGGTCAATGCAGAGTTCACGAAAAGATGGGAGGAGAAAAAGAAGTCCCGCGTACGAAGGCCCAAGCCGCCCCCGGCGCCGGTCAAGAAAAAAGGGCCTGCGGTCAAGCGCACATACAATGTAGAGATAATCAAGCGGCGAATAGCGCTCGGCGGCCGCGCCGCGGGCGGCGCAGGAGAGCAGCAGGTGGCCACGTTCGTGATCAAGGACATGGGAGTCGTGAAGGGAAGTCGCTTGTTTGATGTCACTGCGACTTCGCACAGGAGCGGCAACCGCAGAATATCGAGTGCCGATTTCCATGCCTTCCTGTCCAACGGTGCGCGCATCGCTCCGCGCCCGCTGGAAGGATATAAGGAGCTGAAAGCAACCCTTATCACATACGGCTCAGCTTCCGGTTTCGTCGCGTTCCCTGACGGCGAGAAGTTGGAAACGCTTGTGCACAAGTCAGATGTAGCAGAGTTTGACCTCGACCTCGCGACGGGAAAATACAGCACCAGGAGCGGCCCCTTTTAGTGGCGTGTCACCCGAATATCGTTGCGTATATTATCGGTCTCAGAGTCCTGTATGATATGTCGGCGGCGGGGGGCAGAGCCCCCATCCACGGATACTTCGTATCCTTGCGTCGGCTATGTGGCAGCCGCATGGAACGGGTCCTCGCTGGAACTGAATCGATAAGGCCGGTTATTAAACAACGTTTTTTTGACACAGACCGATACCAGGCGCGTCCACGTGCACATAAACGGATTCAGCCGTCAATACTCGTCAGGAATAGAGATGCGTAGCATCTCATGTCTGCGGCCACTGGCCGCTCACAGGGTCGCCATGGTCCTCGCCGCGGTTCTCCTGCTGTCGGCGTGTCTCGCGGGAGAGGCCCGAGCGGATTCGCGGCTATATCATCTTCGCGTTACGCTCCGCAGCGGCGAGAGATACGAGACAATCTCGACTTTCGATCCGATAAATTACTGTCACGTCAACGGAGGATCGGTCATTTATCTGCGCGATTATTCCGTCATCTATAGTCGCGAGATGAAAGTGAAGGTGCTGCGCACATGGATCGACCCGGCGCCTGACCTCGCAGGACGCTGGCGCGATGTGCTCCGCGCGAACAGGATGCTTGCCCACAAAAACCACAGACCACTCGCGCGCGTCAAGCCGCCGGCTCCCGAGGCCATGATGATACCCGAATAGGTGGGCGGGGGGCTCGAAGCGGAGAGAGGAGGATTGAGATGCCTGAGGACAATTCCGGCGGCGCCGGCGAATCCTCGATAAGAATAACAGATATCGGCCATTCGACCATGCTCATCGAACTGGCCGGCGTGAAAATACTCACCGATCCCTGGTTCACCGATCCGACCATGGGCGTGGTGATTCATGCGCACGGCATCGGCATGCGTCTCGAGGAGTTGCCCGATCTCGATCTGATTCTCATCTCGCATGGACACTTCGATCACTGCGACCTCAAGGCGCTCTCGATGCTGGACAAGTCCACCGCAGTCATAGTCTCGGACGACAAGACCGCGGCCCGCATCCGCAAGCTGGGTTACTCAGACGTTGCCGTTCTCGATCCTTGGGAGACGAGGCTCGCATCCGGAGTTTCGGTCACCGCGCTGCCCGGCAGCCATCCGACCGTCGAGCGCACGTATGTCATGGCGCTCGGCGGTAGCTCGATATATTTCGGCGGGGACACGCGCAGCATAGAGGATTTCGGCGAGATAGGGGAGAAGTTCGACCTGAGAGTCGCGCTGCTGCCCATCAACGGATTCAGCCTTCCGCTGGCGGGCAAGGCGGTCATGGATCCCGTCGATGCGGCCGAGGCCGCGATCCGGCTCAAAGCGCGCACCGCGATCTCGACTCACTACAACATAGCGTCCAACTTCCCCATTCTCAAGGGCTTTTTCGAGAGGGCCGGAGCCGGAACCCCGGAGCAATTTGTCGCAGAGCTGAACCGGCGCGACGCCAGGATCGAGGCGGTAACGCTCAGCCCCGGCGAAAGCTGGGAATGCGAGTGAGGCGGCAAGTGGGCGGATTCGCCGTCGGTGCGAGAGTCGGCCGAGTTCCCGCGTGGCTGCGCCTTGCCTTGGATAACTTGCGGGACTCTGAGACCGACAATATACGGTTGACACGACACTATTGGCGGTCCTCGGCGGCGCCCATGAGCTGAACAAACTCCGTGAACAGCTCCTCGTCGAGTTCGCCTTCCATTTCATCCCGCATGATTATGAGGGCGGGAAAAGTTTTGTTGGCCCCCTTGTATGGACGCTTCGTCGTGAGCGCATCGAATATGTCGGCGATCGCGGCGATGCGGGCATAGGCGTGGATCTGATCGTCCTTCAGTCCGTGAGGATAGCCCGAGCCGTCCAATTTTTCGTGGTGGGCCTCGACGATGATACGCGTCTCCTCGCTTACCTGCCCGGCCTCCCGCAATAGTTGCACGCCGTTTGCAGGATGCTCCCTCATTATGGCCCATTCGCGCTCGCTGAGCTTGCCGGGCTTGTTCAGGATGCTTCGCGCCAGGAGGCTCTTGCCTATGTCGTGCACGATCAGGCCCGATCCCATGGCGTTTATTTCCGACCGGCTGAATTTTCCCAGCCTGTGCGCCAGCGCGATGCCGAACACGGCCACATTCACTGAATGAGTGTAGGTGTAGTAGTCGAACGAGCTGGCGGCCATCAGACTGAAGAAGGCGTCCGACTCATCGAGCAGGTAGCTTGTCAGGTTGGTGATGACCTCCTTCGACCGATGTATGTGTTCGCCCGATCGTGGGTTCTCGAGCAGTTCCTCGACAAGCCCGGTCGCGCAAGTGTATGCGATCTTGGATTTTTCCTCCAGCGGAACCGATTCGTCGGCGATGATAGCGTCCAGATTCTTTTCGAGATACAGCTGGTATTCCTTCTTGTCCGATGTGTCGATATAGAGGTGCTCGGTTCCGTGGGCGGTCAGTACGTCGCGGTTGCGCTCGGTGAACGGGATACTCTTCTTGCGGTACAGGACATAACGCTCCACCCCGTCGCGGCCGAGCCGCTTCATGTACATATCGAAATTGGTCGTCGTGTTTATACGAAGACTGTGCAGCAGGATGGGATAATATTCCGTTGCGGCTTCTGTTGTCTTTTCTTCAGCCATGTCGGGTTTCGCCGTCGCCTTTGTTAAGGTCAGTCAACATCCATTGCGCAGCGGAATCCTATGTACTCGTAGTTTTTCCCCTGTGGCTTCTCGCCCGGCGAGCCCGGCAGCGCGCAAAAGCGCATCGAACAGCGCGCGAGGAAATCGTTGCCTCCGTGGTAGGAGCCGCGGACGACCTTTTTCTTCGGATCGAATTGAATGCTCTCCGAGGTGTTCCCCGGGTAGGCGACGAATGGGCTCGCGGTCCATTCCTGCACGTTTCCCGCCATGTCATATGCGCCGTACGGGCTTTTGTCGCCCAGGAAGGCGCCGACCGGCGCGATGCCGTTACCCAGATTGCAGCGCCCTCGCTCGAACACGTTGCCCCATGGCCATTTACGGCCGTCGACCCCGCGTGCGGCCTTTTCCCATTCCTCTTCCGTCGGCAATCGCTTACCGGCCCAGTCGGCGTACGCCTGCGCGTCGTGCCAGCTGATTGCGGTCACCGGATGGTCGGCCTCCGCGGGCGAGAACTCGTGGGCGGCCCTGAACTTTTGATACTCCGCATTGGTGACCTCGCGCTTGTCAATCAGGAAAGGCCCGAGCCCGATAGCGCGTTCGGGCTTTTCCGTCGCCAGGAGCGCAAACCGGTCGACTCCCTCACGCCGCAGGGGGTCCAAGGGTATGTTGTCCGCGTCGCTGTCGTTGTCGTTTCCCATCACAAATTCACCGCCCGGCACATAAACCATATCCGGATGCTTTTTGAGAAGTTCCCGCACCTTTGCGGGGATTTTGTCCCCATCGGATCCATCTTTGACGATCACGGGCTTGGTATCGAGTTTTTGCGCGGGCCTCGTTCCGCCGGGCGGAGAGAACAGTGTCCGGGCCAGCTCGTCGATCCTCTCGGGAATATCTCCGGCGCTCTTCGCCCAAGCCCTCTCGATGCGGGGCCGGCCCACGTCCGGAAGCTCGATCATCCTGAGCGTGACACCGTATTTTTCATTCCACAGGAATATCTCTCCCCCTACGACGTGGGTCGAGTCAATGGATTTCATGAGGGTCACGGCGGCGGACGGAGAGACATCCTCAACTCGCGAGGGCAGCCTCAACCGGGCCAGTTCAGCCGCCTGCCTGCCGTTTATCACCCGGGCCTGCGGCGCAGCGCGGGTGATCGAGTCGGTCAGCCACCTTGTCGCAATTCGGCCGGCATTTTCCACACCGATATCGTTTTCGATGCGAACATCCAGCACCACGACCCTCTTCTTCACGGGCGCGGCGTAACATTCGGACGCTGCGGCGCAGAGCAGAAGCAGGCACAGGAAACAGCCGACGCTACTGAGCGTTGATATGTCGCGAGTTGCGGGAAACATCGGAAGCACATGTAATTTTAGTAAAAAAGGCGCGGGCTGTCAATCGTAGGCGCGGAATGCGGCGTGGCACAAGCCATTGGGGGCGTCGGTCGGGGTCGAATTGCGCGCACCTCCCCACATGGGGCGCGCCGGCCTGCCTCAGCTCCGTCGGGCCTCGGGACCACTCCAGGGCAGGCCGGCCCCGTTCCCCATGCGTTCGCATCTCAGACGGCATCCGAACCCGCAGATCGGGCTGCTTCGGTGCTCGGTTGCAAGGTGGCGAACATGATTGCAGGATGCCATAATAAACTAATGGGAGCATTGGTGTCGTGTCAACCATGTATTGTCGGCCTCAGAGTCCTGCAAGTCGTCCAAGGCA
>CBDUSG010000202.1:0-6113 GCA_965369575.1 uncultured bacterium
CAACAATCAGAAGATCGACGCCCTCTGGTCGGTCGTCGACGGCTAGGTTTTCTCGCCACAGTCCACCAGATATATCATCAAATACGTCGTCCGCAGGGGAATACCATTCATGGGCCCCCACAACGGATCTGTGAAGGCCGGCGCTCTCGTTGCACTGACCGCCGATTATCGAGACAGCGGACGCCAGGCCGGTGAGATAACGGTGAAGATACTGAACGGAAAGAAGCCCAGCAACATTGCAATTGCCACTCCGAGAACCGTCGAGATGGTCCTGAACCTCCTGGTAGCATCGCGCATCGGACTGAAGGTTCCTCCAAGCATCATTGACGACGCTTCCGAAGTCATCGAATAAAGAGTTGGAGATATGGGCGGGCGAGTAAAAATACCGCGCCTCACGATTCAGGCCAAATACCTGTTGCTGATAGCCGTCGTCGTCAGTGGCGCCTCCGTGGTCCTCAGCGCATATTACTATAATGCGGTCATGAAAGGGGCGATCGAGGAACTCATTGCAAAAGGGCGGTCAATGACACTGAACCTGGCGCATAACACAGAGGAGGGCGTTCTATTCTCCGACACCCAACACCTGAGCCTGCTCGTTAAGCTGCTATCGGAAGACGCGGACGTAGCGGGCGTCGAAATCACGTCGAGCGATGGCACCACTCTCGTAAGCACGGCCGCCGATCTCAGGTTCTTGAATCCTTCCGAGGGCGACCTGGCTCGGATCATCAGTGAGACCACGGATGAATACGATGTCCGTCTGACCCGATACCACGTTTCGGAAAGCAATTTTCAGCTCATGGAATTCTCTGCGCCGATCACCACTCGCCTCGTCGAACGCGACAGGGAGGAAGTCGGCCTTATGTTTGGGGGAGATGAGGCCGCAGATCGGGATCGTGGAAAGGAAGTCCGAATCGGAACCGCAAGGGTCATATTTTCGACTGCGAGAAAGTTTCGGGAGCTTCAGCAGATCCAGCAGAATATCATCTATATCACTACAGCGGTCGCGGTCGCCACCATACTGCTTACTATTCCACTGATCCGTATCACCGTGCGGCCCATCCGCCAGCTTGCAGAGGCAACGAAGAGGATCGCGGAGGGAGACCTCTCTCAGCGCGTCGCAGCCACGACGCGCGACGAAATAGGGGATCTCGCCGAAAGCTTCAACCAGATGGCGGTGGACCTCGAGAAATATCACGAGGAATTGAAGCAGCACAGCCGCACACTGGAGGAGAGGGTTCGCGAGAGGACGCACGAACTGAAGGACGCAAACCAGTACCTCGAACTCGCGAACGCCGAGTTAAAAAAAGCGCAGGCCCAGCTCATACAGGCGGGCAAGATGGCCGCGATGGGCGAGTTCGGCGCAGGCGTCGCCCACGAACTCAACCAGCCGCTGGCCGGCATCAAGGGTTACACGCAGCTTCTGCTGAGCATGGTCGATGAGGACAGCCCCTTGAGGCCTCGTCTCGAGCAGATCGACAAGCAGGCCTCACGAATGAAAGAGATCACCCAGACCATGTGGAACCTCGCCCGGCAGTCGAACTTCGAATACTCCTTCATCGACCTCCGGCATCCGATCAGGGATTCCCTGATTCTGATAAGCGAGCAGTTCCGGCAGCATCAGGTTGAGATAACGACCGAAATAGATGAAGAGATGCCGCAAGTATACGGCGATGCCAACCAGCTTCATCAGGTCTTCTTGAATTTTCTTACCAACGCAAAGGATGCAATAGATGAAGATGTCGGCGGCAGGGTCAAGATCAAGGCCGCGCTTATCGCGGACGAGCGCTACGTGGAAGTCCTCGTGATGGACAACGGCAGGGGAATTCCCGCCGATATCGTCAGCGAGATTTTCAATCCCTTTTTCACTACCAAAGCCCCGGGCAAAGGGACGGGCCTCGGACTGTCAATCAATTATTCAATAATAGAACAGCATCATGGATTCATAAACGTGCACACCGAGCCGTCGTTGGGCACCGTTTTCTCCGTAATCCTGCCGACGGAAAAGTTTGCAGGCTGCTCTAAGAACGGTGAAGACGCCGGAGAGCGCTCCATTGCCCCATGCTGGATGTCGGATTCGTCCTCCCACACCGACTCCGATACGCGTATGCCCGAGTGCAAAGCGTGCGAAACCTACATGCAGCTTCGGCTCTCGCCCGATACCGAGCTAATCAGCAGGTTCAAGGATTTCCTCGCCGAATGCTCCGGCGCCTCTTCTGAGAAATAGAGCCAGCGCCCAAGCCAGCCAGGCGATTATCCCCCCGCAGGAAAAGGCCGCCCCGAGAAGGAAACTCGTGGGTCTGAACCTGAATTCGACCCGATGCCCGCCGGCCGGAACGGTCACGGCGCGAAAAACGTAGTCCGCCCTCAATATCTCCGCGCTCGCGCCATCGACCTCAGCCTTCCAGCCGGGGTAGTATGACTCCGTCAGCACCAGGATCGCATCGCGCTCGCTTTGCGTCTCGATGACGACACCGTTCGCGTCGCGGGACACAACGCTCGCAGCGCCCCGGATCGAAGAATCCTCAGCGGGTTTGAAACCGGTCGGGACCTTTTCAAGAATCACCTCCCGTCCGGGATCGAACCTTCTGTCTCGCATCGCATCCAGAATCCCGGCCTCCGGCAGGACCTTGAACTCATCCACCAGAAATGCGCGGGGCAGCGGTACCAGCGGCGCCTTGTGGAACGAGACGTCCTCGGCGCGCTCGACGGGCGGCCCCAGCGGACGTCCATCCTCATCCCTGGCATATATGGCGGTGTAGCTGACGCCCGCGAGCGAGGCTATGGACGGAGTTTTCAGCAGCGGCAGGAACATCGCATATCGCGTCGTCGGGAATGGATGGTGCCCGTTCGCTGATTCGAATCCGAACAGTCCAAAATAATTCGTGTGCGCCGTGTTGTATGCGGCTATCCTGAGGGGAGCGTCGTTCCGCTCCGATTCCAGAAAGTCGATGCTCCAGTCCCTTTCGAACGCCTCGGATACCTTCGAGGGAGAATAAGAGCGCCCGTGGTTGACGGCCAGATCCACAACCAGCAAGAGCACAAGCGCTAACGCGGCCGGCGTTCTGAATCTCGCTGAAAAGCGGAGAACGAGCACCGCGACAATGGACAGCGCCCCGAAGGCGGCCGAGGCGACCGCAACAGGCACTCTGAATCCAGGGTAGCCGCTCGCGCAGACCGAAGTCGCAACGAATCCTCCGATGAGCGCCGCGGCCACGGCCCCGAACGCGAGCGGGCCGCGCCCTTGGCGACCGGTGTCAGCCGAATCAAGAAGGCCGACAAGAGCGCCGCATGCAAGCACAAATACCGACAAGTTGAAAAAGATCGCCCCCCGAAACGGCCCCCTGAATCCGCGCAGGATCGGCAATCCGGCAATATAAGATGAAACGAGCGTGTTTCCGCCAAATGAGTAAACGATGAAAAGCGTTCCCAGCGCCAGGAAAAAGTATTTTCGCGGGCTTTTCCACAACGGCAGCGAATAAGCGGCCAGCACGATGGGCGCCAGCCCGAAATAGCCGTGCTCACTGCCCCTGCCCTCGAACATGGGCACGACGTAGCCTATAAGCTGATACGGTTTCAGCGCCCAGATTTTGAACCATTCTATACTCGTCGACCTCACGCTCAGGCGGCTATACTCCCATGCGGGCAGCAACTGCACCGCCGACAGCGCCAGCCCGACGATCATCATCGCCGAGAAACCGATCGCCGGACGCGCGACCTCATCGCCGCGGCGGGCGCGGCACACAAGGCGGAAGGCGGCATAAGCCGCTATCGCCGCCATGGTATAGAAGGTGTTCTGCAGCCCTCCGCAGAGCACCTGCATGGACAATGCCAGCGAGCCAAAAAGAAAGTCGCGCGGACGCCCGGAATCCGACATGCCCGCCTCGACGAAATAAAAGACCACGGGCGCCAGTAGCATTGCCCTGATGTTCAGCGCGTCGCCCGTTTCAATCGAATTCAAGAAAAATACATTCCAGAACCACATCGCGCCGAATGCGGCCGCCACGCGGTGTATGAACAAACGTTTGAAGAGAAGATAAGAGAACACCTGGGCGGCCATGAGATGGATCAGAAGCTCCCAATTGAAGACCTTGTTAAGAGGGGCGCCGGTGAGCATGAGCGCGAGATCGACGGGATAAAACGGCGTCACCAACGCCCCGCCAAGCAGCGGCATGCCGCAGTAGAGATATTGGTTCCAAAGCGGCAGATCGCCGGCGTGCATGAGGTCATAGGAGACTTTCTTAAAAAAGTACAGGGATCGGCGTATGTCGAGTTCGCCGTAGACGTACTCATTCGTCCACAGAATCCGGCGAAAATAAAGCAGGATCACCGCGACCAGCGCGGCAAGCACCAGCGCGTCGCGCCAATCGAATGCGGCAGGCCCTTTGTTTTCGCCGACTTCGTTCAATTCCCGGAATCCATGTGCTGCAAATCGTCTGCCAATTCTCAATCGTTGGGGACGCGGCTGCTTAACGCGTCAGGCCGCGCCCCATCATATTCGATGCCCGCGCTCAAAGTCAAAGAAAACGGTAATCCGGGGCGATGTTGAATGCGGCCACGTGTTCGCATATAATTAGCCCCGCATTAGTGTCGTGTCAACCGTATATCATTGCGGATATCCATGAGATGCTTCGCATCTCTTCTCTTACACCTTGTTTCACAAGCGGCCTTACTGATTCAGTTTCAGTGAGAACCTGTCCCATGCGACTAACACATAGGCGACGCAAGGATACGAAGTATCCGCTGCCAGCGGCCACTGGCCGCCAGCGAGAGACCCTATGAAGAGCTCCGATGAACAGCTTGTCGAAGGCACGATCGAGAAGATAATATTCTTCAACGAGGAAAACAGCTATACCGTCGCGCGGCTGATTCCCGAAAGCGGCGGCGAATGCGTTACCCTCGTGGGACATATTCCCGGCCTTCGCGAAAGCGAGCACGTACGCGCCAGAGGGAACTGGGAGGACAACCGCAAGTTCGGCACGCAGTTCAAGGTGGTCTCTTGCGAAATCGTTCCGCCGTCGTCGGCCGAGGGTATCGAGAAATATCTCGCATCCGGCCTGATAAAAGGCATCGGCCCGGTCATGGCCGAGCGCATCGTCAAGCGGTTCGGCGCGAACACTCTCCGAGTCATCAGCGAGGAACCCAGGCGACTGCGCCACGTCGAGGGAATCGGCCCGAAGACGCTCAAGAAGATAATCTCCAACTGGGAAAAACACAAAGAGTTGCGTGAGACGATGATCTTTCTCCAGTCGCAGGGCATAACCCCCGCTTACGCGACCAGAATCATCAAGCAATACGGCGGCGCCGCCTCGCGAGTCGTGCGCGAGGAACCGTACAGATTGTCCCACGACGTCCACGGCATCGGCTTTAAGCAGGCCGACTCGATTGCGCGCGGCATGGGCATTCCGCACGATTCCCCCGCGAGGGCGGCAGCCGGTGTGCTTCACGTCCTGACCGAGACCGCTGCCGAAGGTCACGCGTATTTCCCGATGAGCCTGCTCGCCGCAAAATGTTCCGAGATGCTCGATATCCTCCCTTCCCACGTTTCGGCCGGCATCGAAACGCTCCTTCGGGAAAGGAAAATCGTCGTCGAACGGATCGACTCCGACGAGGCCGTCTATCTTGCGCCGCTGCATGTGGCGGAAAAGGGCGCGGCCGAGCTGCTCAAAGCGCTATCCGCTTCGCTGAAACTTCTGCCTCCTATCGACACTGAGAAGGCGGCGGCGTGGTTCGAGAAACGTCATGGAACAGCGCTGAACGCGGGCCAGCGCGAGGCGCTGCACCGGGCTGTCGAGAGCAAGGCGCTGGTGATAACGGGCGGGCCGGGCACAGGCAAGACTACCGTCATCCGAGCGCTCGCCGACATATTCGGAGCCAAGCAGCTGCGCGTACGGCTTGCGGCTCCCACCGGCAGGGCGGCCAAGCGCATGGAGGAAGTGGCGGGGATGCCCGCCGCCACCATTCACAGGCTGCTCGAATTCAGCCCCGCTCGCATGGATTTCGCGCGCGACCGCGGCAATCCGCTCGACTGCGACGTTCTCATCATCGACGAGAGTTCCATGCTCGACATAGTGCTCTTTTATCATCTGCTGAAGGCGTGCCCTCCCGAGGCAAGC
>CBDUSG010000203.1:0-6076 GCA_965369575.1 uncultured bacterium
ATCGGAGTGGATGGATTTTTCGCGCGGGCTCTCCGCCGCAATGAAAGACCTTGACAGCCGTGGATTCTACAGTTTCAACATGGCGATTTATTCCGGAGTCGGTGACGGACATTTCCGGACCCATGCCAAGCTGATCCCGCGTGCGCTGCTGCCGCCGATGGGCACAAGCGACATCAACTACTTCAACACGCTTCACAACGAGGTCTTGACGATTTTCACACCCGAAGAGATCTGCGAAGATGCCCGTGAGTTCTTCAACGAACTGGAGTAACCGTATGACAGCCCTTCCAGAAAGCGTGACGACCCTGGGCAAGATGCTCGAGTTCAGGGCCGAGAGCATGCCGGAGAGGCCCGCCCTGTATTTCGGCGAGCAGACAGTGACTTTTCTCGAACTCGACAGGACGGCAAACAGGTACGCAAACGTTTTCACGGGGCTCGGCGTCGGCCCCGGCGACGGGGTCTGCCTGTTCATTCCCAACCGTCTCGAATTCCTCTACGCCTACTTCGGGATCATCAAGTGCGGCGCGATGGTGATCTCGCTGAGCGTGATGCTGAAAGCGGACGAGGCGAAATACATAATCGACGACGCGGCGGCGAAGGCGCTGGTGACGACCGATTATCTATACCCCACGATCGAGCCCGTTCGCGATCAGATCGAGAGCATCGAGCATATCCTCTATCTCGACGACAACCCGCCCGATGGCGTCACGGCATTGCGGCCTCTCGTCGAAAAGGCCCCCGAAGAGTTCTCCTCGCCCGAGATCGCGCCCGATTCGGTCGCGTGTATAATCTACACATCCGGCACGACCGGCAAGCCCAAGGGCGCTATGCTCACGCATGCGAATTTTATGCACAATCTCGATTCCATTGTCGGCCTCCTCGAGACGACGCCGGAAGACATCGGGCTGATTCCCGGCCTGCCGCTGTTTCACTTGCTGGCGCAGATATGCTCGCTCGCGGCGATCTACGGCGGTGTGCCGAGCGTGCTGATGGAATTCTTCGTGCCGCAGATGGTGCTTGAAAACATAGCCAAATACAACTGCAACACATTCACGGGCGTGCCCACGATGTTTGCGCTGCTCCTGAACGACCCCGAGATCGACGCGTACGACCTTTTTTCGCTTCGCGTCTGCTTCTGCTCTTCGGCGCCGCTTTCGCTATCGCTTCTCAAGCGCTTCGAGGAGCGCACCGGCGCGATCATCACCGAGGGCTACGGTTTGACCGAGGCGACGGCGCTCGTGACCTCGAACCCCATCGACGGTGAGCGCAAGCCCGGCTCGGTCGGGATGCCCGTTCGATGTGAGGTGAGGGTCGTCGACGAAAAGGACAATGATGTGCCGACGGGCGGCGTCGGCGAGATAGTTATCAGCGGCAAGAACGTGATGAAGGGGTATTACAACAGGCCGGAGGCCAGCGCCGAGGCCCTGCGAAACGGCTGGCTGCACACCGGGGACATGGGCCGCTATGATTCCGACGGATACCTTTACGTCGTGGACAGAAAAAAAGACATGATCATAACGGGCGGATACAACATCTATCCCGCCGAAGTCGAGAATGCTCTTTTCAAGCATCCGAAGATAGCGATGGCGACGGTGATCGGGATACCGGACGAGATCAAGGGAGAGGTCGCCAAGGCCTACGTCGTCCTGAAAGACGGCGAGACGGCGACCGAGGAGGAGATCATAACCTTTTGCAGGGAGCGAATAGCCAAGTATAAGGCGCCCCGCGCCGTCGAGTTTCGCCGGACACTGCCGACGACACCGACCGGCAAGATATTGAAAAGGGCGCTGCGCGAGGAGGTTCTGGGGTCAGGAGGAAGCATTCCTCAAAGGAGTTGAAACGCGATGCCGTCGGCCAAGAAGAAAATGCAGGAATTCAGAAAATGTGACTGCGGTCAGGTCTGGAAGACGCGGGACGAGTTTCTGGATGACAAGAAAGTAAAGCTGGTCGGCTATCAGCCGGATTTTGTCAACCATAAATATAACCACTTTCTCTTCTTCCATCGAGCGAAAGAGTGCAGCCAGTTCCTTGGGGTGGGCGCGTCCGAATTCAGCGACCTGCGCGACGTGGATTGTCCCAGACAACTGTGCCTGGGCCGGGAAGAATGTCCGGGATATTGCACCGACTCGCTCGACCTCAGGGTATGTTCGGTGGCGTGTCGCAACGCGTCGGACCGCGAACTCGCCGCACGCATAAGCAAACGGCGTCTGCTCAGGAGCATGGAAGCGACGGCCGACAAACCCAATCGGCCAAACAAGCCGCCAAAGAAGAAAGCCAAAAAGAAGACAACGGCGAAGACCAAGAAAAAAGCCGGCGGCGCCCGCTGACAACGCGCTCCGGCGGTTATGCGGCGTGAAGCCACCGTCCTTCGGCGCTACGGAGTTTTCCAACCCTGCAACGCCCAATCCGCCGCCCGTCAGATATTCTCGCCCTCGGCCAGCGTCCTTATCACATCTGTCGCCGTCACGAGGCCGACCAGTTTTTCATCCCGAAGTATGGGGATTCGGTGAACGTTGCGCCTATCCATGATCGCGCACAATTCGCGTACCGACGTTGACTCAGTCGCGGTGTAGAGCGTTGCCGACATTACCTCTTCCACCCAGAGGTGCTTGACCGAGACTCCTTCGGCCTCCTCCATGTTCAGCGCCGACGAGAAAAGCTCGTAGATGTCATGATATTCTGGATTGGCGCCGAGCGCGCGAACCTCTTCCCTTATCAGGTCGCGCATGGATATCATGCCGACCAGCCTTTTGTCGTCGTCGATGACGGGGATTCCCGTGATCCTGTTCTCGGCAAGCAGCCTCGACAACTCGCGCAACGAGGCCGAGCAATGAATGGTAATCACGTTCCTTATCATTATGTCACTTGCGGTCAGCATCGCCGGTGTCAGCTCCCGAAGCGGTACGTGACTCCCATCATATCGAGTATCGAAAGCAGGAAATCGTTGGCCCTGATGCGGCACAGCCCCCCTCGCGCGCATGCGCGCTCGCCGAATGAATCCACTTCGTCCACGAGCACACCTTCGCCGTGAATCAATACGGGCACGGGATCGGCGCTGTGTTCGCGGATGATGCAGGGAGTCGAGTGGTCCGCCGTTATCGCGATATAGGTATCGCGCGGATTCTCGAGGCCGTCGATTATTTTCTGAAGCATTTCATCGATTCGCTCGAGAAAGGCGAGTTTTTCGCGCGGCTTGCCATCGTGCGCCATCAGGTCGGCCCCCTTTACATGCGTGACGACGAAGTCGGCCTCATCGAGTCCCTGCAGCGTCAGCCGCGCCTTTTCATCCAGATCGGTGTCGATGTTCGAGGTCAATTTGTCATTTGTCAGTATCTTGAAGCCGGACATGCGTGCGATACCGATGACAGTGCTTTCTCCGGCGACGCAGCAGCCTCTTATGTCGAACCTTTCGGTGATGCTTCGCATCTTGACGGCCATGCCGGCCCCTCGCGTAATGACCACGTTCGCCTGCAAAAGGCCCTTCGCGGCGCGTTCTTTGTTGATGTCGTGGTCTCGAAGGATTTCGTGCGACTTCTTCACGAATTCATTCACTGCGCCGGCGGTCTTCTCGGCCAGGGGCGCATGCGGCCGTCTGGATGCCACTTCTTTGACCGGCATGCCCTCGTTTGCGGGGCCGGGATCCGAGTTGGTGATCTCGGCCGAGAGCCGCTCGCCGCTGAGAACGAGGACGGCGCGGTGCTCGGTCGCGGGTTTGAAAGCGGCCGTTATACCGTTGCCCAGACGCATCCCGTCCAGTGCCGCGGCAAGCTCGTCGGTGTGGCGAATCCGGCCCGCGCGGCGATCCACGACCACCAGCTTTTCGTCCACGGTGGCGAAATTGCACCGGAGCGCGACGTCGCCGGGGCTGAGCTCGATGCCGACGCCGACGGCCTCGATCGGCCCTCTCCCCCAGTAAACTTTCAATGGATTGTACCCGAAGAGCGCGAGATGCCCGACGTCGGTGCCGACGCGGACGCCCGGCGAGAGCGGATCCATCAGGCCGGTTATGCCGCCCTTGGCGAGAGCATCGAAACAGGGCGTGCTCGCCGCCTCGAGCGCAGTCCGCCCGCCGAACTCGCCGATCGGGCGGTCGCCCAAACCGTCGATTATCAGCATAATCCCCTTACGAGTCTTTTCCATTCGGTCCCTTCTCTTCGAACCGCCCGACGGCCAGCTCCGCGAGCCGAACGACCTCGTCGGCCAGTCGCGGCTCGCCCTCAATTTCGAGCAAAGCATTGTCGGCGTAAACGACCCTGAGCCCGGCCTCGAGCCCGGCTGCGGTCGCGACGTCGACGGCGGCGGCTTTGAGTTCGGTCAGCAGCACCGACGGCCCCCGCTTCATAATCTCTTCGATATCGTTTCGCAGCCTGGGCCGGTTCGAAAGGTGGTGGCTGATGCCGACAACCTCGCAGCCGAATTCCTCTTCCAGCTCCCGGCGAATCGTGTCACCCGCCGTCGCGGGCGCGGTCGTCGTGAAGAGCACCTTTTCGTTTCGGATGTCCGCGAGCGGTTTCGTCCTGAACACGGTTTTCACAATTCGGGCCTCGGGATTCAGCCGTCGGATGCAATCTGCCATCTCCGAAATCTTGCGCTCGTCCGCCATCGGCTCCTCGCACGCGGTAAGCACACAGAGATCCGATTTGCGGATACGGTACGGGCCCATGTATCCGGTTAAGTACTCGAGTGACTGGTTCGCGCCTATCGCGATCGCCCAGGCGTCGGTGGCGACAGGCGGCATCGATGCGCCGCTGCCCTCGAATATCACAAAGCGGGCGGGCAGTTCGTTGGCCGCCCTCGCGCCGTCGACGACCACCGAGGAAAACACGACCCCCGCAAAACCACCGCCACAGCGACGGCACCCTATCGTGGTCAATCGGGTCATGAGGGCGTCTTCATAGTGGTCGCTTGCCGCGTGCTTGCCGCTGCGGCTCTCGCTCAAAAGGAATTCGGGCGTGAGATCGAGCGTTTCGCCGTGAATTATCTCGGGCTCGGCCGGACCACCGCGGCCCATCGTAACTATGCACGGGCCGTAGTCGGCCTCGGGGCCCTCCTGCCCGCTGAGCACGCGCGCGACGTACGCTCCGAGCGCCGTCTTGCCGACGCGCTTGCCCGTGCCGACGACCGAAATCGACGGCTTCGCGCAGACCCTCTCATACTGAGGCGGCGAAAACCGGAAGTCGGCGCCCTCGTATGTGACGTCGAGGCTGAGGCTCAGGTTGGCCAGCTCGAATCGTTTGCTCGCGCTGACTACGGGCTCGTCGCTGAGGTCGACGGCCACGTCGGGGCGGAACCTCTCGATCGCGGTGGAAATGGCGTCCAGAGGGTCGTCGTCCATCACGACGGGAAGCCCGAGCCGCTCGAGGTCGTCGGGCGAGCCGATCTTTTCGGTCCCGCCGATGAACACCGCGCCGACGGCGTCGTATCCGCGGCGGCGGGCAACGTCGGCTATGCCGTCGCGATTCACCGGGATATAGTGCTCGCCGTCGATAAGAAAGAGGGCTCTCATTTACTTCCTTGAAGGAAACCCTCGTCATGACTCCTGACGAAGTCGGTGAGATGCTTCACAATCGTCGTCACGGTCTGGTCGAAATTCTTGCTGTCGAAGACGGGCACGTTGTCGTTGTGCGCCTGAAGAACGATAAAATCCTGTATCTTTCGTATCGAATCGAAGTTGTCCAGATACTTCTGCGCCCCGCGCGTCGAGGCCTTTTGTCCGCGAATATCGAAGCGCTCGCGATGTATGTCGGCGTCCTCGGTCGTTATCACCATCTTGCACACGAGGGCCCTCTGGGAGTACTCTCCTTTTATGAAGCCCGGCACGATGTGGACACCATCGATTATCGTGCTTAACTTCTCGTTGACCGCGCGATCCATGAGCGCGTATATTCCGGCGGAAACACGCATCGCCTGCTCCATGAAGGCCGAGATGACGATGTCCTGCTGGACTCCCTTCGGCAAATCGTACGCCTCCCACGCGTTGAACGACGATTTGTGGATCGTGGGCATCAACTGGGGAGAAAACATTATTCGCATGACATCGCGCACCGCGTCGGTCGAGATCACTCGTATGATCCCC
>CBDUSG010000204.1:0-6051 GCA_965369575.1 uncultured bacterium
GCCCGCATATCGGTCGATTACCACAAGGAGATGGTCGTCGCCGCCATCGAGGCGGGAGCCGACGGCGTGGTGTTCGAGGACGATCTCGCGTTCAACACGAACACTATGATGTCGCCCGCGCAGTTCGACGAGTTCATCGGGCCTTACCTGAAGGAACTCGTGGACGTCGCCCACGAAAAGGGCGGCAAGGCCCTAAAGCACAGCGACGGCAACCTGTGGCCGATCATCGACCGGCTGGTGGAGATAGGCGTCGACGGCATCCACCCGCTGCAGCCGCAGGGCGACATGGATCTCAAAAGAGTGAAGGCGCACTGCGGCGACAAGGTGTGTCTGCTCGGAAACATCGACTGCTCGGAGCTTCTGCCCAGCGGGACCGAGGAGGAGGTCGAGGCGGCGGTGAGGCAGGCGATCGAGGATGCCGCGCCCGGCGGCGGATATATCGTTACTTCCTCCAACACGATCCACCCCGGCTGCAAGCCCGAGAACTACCTGGCCATGGTTCGCGCAATAAAGAAGTACGGAAAGTATTAGCCGGCTCGAAAACCAGCTTCGCGGACTCCTCGGCCCTACTTTCTGAATTTTCCGAAATCGGGCTTGCGCTTTTCGAGAAAGGCCGTCATCCCCTCTTTGATCTCCTCGCCTTCGTAGACGAGCCGCAGCATCTCGACGCCGTGAACAAACGAGGCATACATCAGGTCGGTCTCGAAATTGAGCGACACCTTCGCGACGCTTATGGATTGCGGGCTCATCTCGAGAATGCGCCTGCACCAGGCCATGGTTTCCTCCTCGAGCCTGTCGTCGGGGACGACCTTGTTGGCGAGCCCCATCTCGACGGCCTCTTTCGCTGAATACCGATTGCAGAGAAAGACGATCTCGCGGGCCTTTTTCTCGCCCACCACGCGCGGCAGCATCTGAGTGCCGCCCCATATGGGAACGCTTCCGACGGTCGGGCCCGTCTGCCCGAACTGCGCGCTCTCGGCTGCGATCGTCAGGTCGCACATCAGATGAATCTCGTGGCCGCCGCCGAGGCAGTATCCCCGCACCATGGCGATGACCGGCTTGCCGCAGTTGCGGATGGCGGTTGAGACTTTCAGGCATTTTCGCAGGAATATGCGGCCCGCAGACGAGTTGAGCTCGCCCATCTCGGAGATGTCGCCGCCGGAGCAAAACGCCCTGTCACCCGCTCCCGTGATCACGACTACGCCGATGGTGTGGTCGTCGCCGGCGTCGTCGAACGCCTCGGCGAGTTCATCGAGCGTGTTTGCGCGGAACGAGTTCAGCTTTTTCGGCCTGTTGATCGTGATTCGGGCGATGCCTTCATTTTTTTCGTAGACGACGTCCTCGAATTCCATGTCGGCCTCCCTGTAAATTGGTTCAGACGTTGATGTTATGCGGGTTAACGAGGCGGCAGACTCTTTGGTAGAGCCGCCTCTTTTTCAAGAATATTAGCAGAGCGAGATGGCGCTGTCAAGCCGCTCCGCCGGAACCTCGAGCGGCATCGCAACCCTGTTTTCAGCTTTGACTTATCATGCCTGCAGAACGGCCGAGGCGCAGTTTTTTGCAGATGTGCCCCGCCTTTATAGGCAGAAATTTCCTATTGACAACACTAGATATGGTATGTTATAGTCCTCCATGCCACAGGATAAGCCACTATGGGAAATGCACGAACTTCAGAGAACGGCTCCTCAAAAGAGGGCCGGAACGCGCGGAATCGAACCCTATGCTCAGCCTGGGCTTCCTCTGCGATCCTTCCAAATTGTGGCGAAAGCGTTCCCTTTGCCGAGTTCTCCTGCATGCGGGCTTTCATGATTGACTTTCGCACCTGCGCGTAGTAGAATATCTTGTGGGCCTGGGATGAGTGCACCAATACCGGGCGTTTTTATTCTGAGGGGCATTATGTCGTTTTCATTTAGGCCGATTTCGAACCGCGGAGCAGTGCTAACTTTCTGTTTTTACAGGATTTACGCATAATATCATTAAGGGGGAAGCGGTAATGGCCGAAACGGAAATTGCAAAGAAGGCGGACGCGAAAGGTGTGCGGATTTTGAGTTGTCCGGCGCCGCCCGAGGCTGAAATCGATCTCACTATGAATGCCCTTAAGGTATTGGAAAGGCGATACTTAAAGAAGGATTTCGACGGCAAGCCGACAGAGCGTCCCGAGGACATGCTCTGGCGGGTGGCGTGGACGATCGCTCTTGTCGACAGGCAATACGATACTGGCGCCGATGTCATCTCGACGGCGAGGGAATTCTACCATTTGATGATGGACATGGAATTCATGCCGAATTCGCCTACTCTCATGAACGCCGGACGCGAGCTGGGTCAGCTTTCGGCATGTTTTGTCCTGCCAGTCGAGGACTCGATGGAGAGCATTTTCGAGGCCGTAAAGAACACGGCGCTCATTCATAAAAGCGGCGGCGGGACGGGCTTTTCATTTTCGCGCATCCGGCCCAGGAACGACACCGTCCTCTCGACGAAAGGGATATCGAGCGGCCCCATATCGTTCATGAAGGTGTTCGATATGGCGACCGAAACCATAAAGCAGGGAGGCACCCGTCGCGGGGCCAACATGGGCATTTTGCGCGTGGATCACCCCGATATTCTCGATTTCATAGTCGCCAAGGAAAAAGAGGATCAGCTCAATAATTTCAACATGTCTGTCTCTATAACCGACAAATTCATGAAGGCTCTCGAGGCCGACGGCGAGCACGAACTCATAAATCCCCGTACGCGCGAAGTGGTCGACAAGCTGAAGGCGCGCGAAGTGTTCGACCTGATCGTGGACCGCGCATGGCTCAATGGCGATCCCGGAGTGATTTTCATCGACAGGATCAATGAGGGGAATCCCACGCCCGAGGTCGGCGAGATCGAGAGCACGAATCCCTGTGGAGAGCAGCCTTTGCTTCCATACGAATCCTGCAACCTGGGTTCGATAAATCTCGCCAAGATGCTTGTCAAGCGCAACAGCCATTATGAAATAGATTTCCCCAGGCTCGCCCGTACGGTGCGCACGGCCGTGCACTTCCTCGACAACGTGGTCGACACAAACAAGTATCCGTTGCCCAGCATAAGGGAGATGACGTTCGCCAACCGGAAGATAGGGTTGGGAGTGATGGCCTTCGCCGACATGCTCATACGCCTGGGCATTCCATACGATTCCGAGCGCGCCATCGAGGTGGCCGAAGAAGTAATGTCGTTCATACAGGAAAAGTCGCACGACGAATCCTCGCGCATAGCCGAGGCGCGCGGCTCGTTCCCGAACTACGAAAAAAGCACGTATGCAGGCTCGGGCCGCTCGATGCGCAATGCGACCGTGACGACCATAGCGCCGACGGGAACGATCAGCATTATTTCGGGGTGCTCGAGCGGTGTCGAGCCGTTATTTGCCATTGCGTTCACCCGCCACGTGCTCGACAACGATCAGCTTGTTGAGGCTCATCCCATCTTCAGGGAAACGGCAAAAGAGAGAGGCTTTTTCACGCCGCAGCTCATGAAGAATATAGCCGAAGCCGGCGGAATAAAGGATATGAAAGAGGTTCCGCCCGATGTGAAGGAACTTTTCGTGACGGCGCACGAGGTGTCGCCGGAGTCGCACATAAAGATGCAGGCGGCTTTCCAGGCCCACACCGATAACGCCGTTTCCAAAACGGTCAACTTTCCCAACAGCGCCACCCGCAAGGACGTCGAGAACGTCTACAGGCTGGCCTACGAGCTGGATTGCAAGGGAGTGACCATCTTCCGCGACGGCAGCCGCAGCCGGCAGGTGCTGACCACGAGCCTGGCGACACAAAAAAGCACCGGCCAGGGAGTCGGCGCGATCCAGCCCCGTCCGCGCCAGAACGTGACCAGCGGCACAACCGAAAAGGTCCTTACGGGATGCGGCAACCTGTATACCACGGTCAATTCAGACTCTGAGGGAATCTGCGAAGTGTTCACGAGCACCGGCAGGGCCGGCGGGTGCCCGTCGCAATCGGAGGCGACGAGCAGGCTGGTTTCGCTTGCGCTCAGGTCGGGCATCAGCGTCGATGCCCTGATCGAACAGCTCAAGGGGATCCGGTGCCTTTCGACCGTCTCGGCTAAAAAGGGCAATTCGGAAATAAAGTGCCTTTCATGTCCGGACGCAATCGGCAGGGCGATAGAGAAATACATCAGGAATCCGATCAACAAAATGATAATCGCGAAGGCGCTCGAAGAGCCGGAGCCCGAGACATGTGTCGATCAGAACGTGATGGCCCACAACGGCTGCCCGGACTGCGGGGCAAAAATCGAGCGCGAGGGAGGTTGCATAGTCTGCCGCATGTGCGGATTTTCGAAGTGCAATTGAACCGACGCGATTGATGAGAGAAGGCTCCGGGCCGCCCTGCATAATGTGGGGCGACCCGGTTTTTCTTGATTTCGGGCCGCGTATGCGAGGAAAGCCGCGGCGCTCGGGCCGCGCGGCCTACGGCAGCTTTGCGAGTTGCACGCGTATCTTGCTCAGGCTGCGCACGTGGGCCTTTTCCTGCTCGATGAACGTTTTGACCAGCTCCCTGGCCTCGCCGCTCAGGATCGCTCCACACTCGAGCAGCAAGAGAATGTTCTCCTTCTCGAAATTGATGGCCATGTCGACGGCCTCATTCTCGTCGGCGATCTCAGCGGCCATCCTCGCGGCATGTTCGGGGGTGTGAAATATGCGGTGGTCGATGAGCGTGTGCAGATACTCCCGCACTTCCTCGGTTATCGCGTCGGGGGAATCGTCTCTGTTTTTTTCGGCCATCTGTCCGGCAAGTTTTTCAAAACGCTGCTGATGACGCTTTTCCACCTCGGCCATCGTCGTGGCGAGTCTTCGCACTTTTTCATTTCCGGCATGTTCGGCGAGACTTCGGTAAAACGCGACACCTTCGCTCTCAATCGAAGCCAGTTTCTTTATCAGGGTGACAATATCCAGTGCTTGAGCCATACGCACCTCCCCTCTCCTCTGATATAGATATTAACACACGCGTGCCTGATTTCCCTAACGGAAAATGGGATACGCAGGAAGGAGAGGCTCAGAACTTCAGCTTCAGTATCTCCACAAAGCGCTGGAAGCTGCCTTTTGAGGCGCGGGGCTTGGGAGGCGCTCCCGCCGCGGCCGTGGCTTGTCGCGTTCCGGCCACCTTGACATGCTGCGTCACCGGTTCGCGTAACCCGGCCGGCTTGAGCAATTCGGACGCGATGTTGCGAATGCACTTCGAGGCCGGGCGATCGGGGAAAGAGAACACATACGGCCTCCTGAGCTTCTCTGTGTCCCTGAAGGTGTCCCGCTCATAAGGTATGAAGCCGAGAAAGCCGACATCCAGCTTGATACCGTCGTGGTTGCTGAAGTGCTTGGTGGCGGTAGCGCTCAGCTTGTCGAAGACTTTCTGGCCCATTTCCATCGATTCGACCTGGTTGATGATGAACTTGGGCGCGAAGGCTTCCTTGGGCTTGTAGTTCTTCATCTTCTTTTCGAGCCTGGCCTCGATATCCTTGAACCGATAGTAGCTGGCCTTGAGGCAGGCGTAGCCAGCGACTATGTCCTGCGGCGTCGTTATTATCAGGACCTCGTTGGCCGCGAGAGCAAAATCCAGAACGGTCGAATCGATACCGGCGCTCAGGTCGAACACGACCACATCGTAGTTCTTACTCACCTCACGGAAATTACGGATAAACTTTAGCTTCTGCACGTAGACGAGGTTTGCAAGCTTGTACTCGCCCGATTGCCCGCCTATCAAGTCGAAGCCATACTCGGTGTCCGCCACTATCTCGAATATGTCCTTATCCTTGTTCAGGAAGTCCATCAGCGTATGCTTGGGATGGATGCCGATCTTGACGCCCACGTTCGCATTGCCCAAGTCAATGTCGATGAGGAGCGTCCTCATCCCTATGCCGGAAAAAGCGCAAGCGAGATTTATCGATGTGTGCGTTTTGCCGACGCCGCCCTTGTTGGAAATGATCGCGAAGACGCGAGCCTCTCTTTCAGGCTCTTCTTCTTCCCCTATGTCCTCGCGAATTTCGTAGATTCGAACTTCCAAGCCGAGCGACGGCGCCGAA
>CBDUSG010000205.1:0-6045 GCA_965369575.1 uncultured bacterium
AGATCAGAAGGTTCCCAACAACGGCGGGAATTTATCTTAAGCCGGATGGAAGCTATCCGATGCCCGGCGAAACGCTCCGCCAGCCGCAGCTCGGCGAGAGTCTGGAAATGGCCGCATCCGGGGGCGCCTCCGCGATGTACGGCGGCCCGCTCGGGAAAAGAATCTCGGAGTCGCTCAAGAAGATCGGGGGCGTGCTGTCCGAGAAAGATTTCCTCGAACATCGGGTCGAATGGGTCGAACCCATAAGCACGAGGTACCGCGGATACGATGTGTTCACAATCCCTCCGAACTCACAGGGGCTTACGCTGCTGCAGATGCTGAACGTTATGGAGGGATACGACGCCGTCTCGCTGGGCCGCGGCAGCGCCGAACTCATTCACCTGCAGGTCGAGGCGAAGAAAGCGGCTTTTGACGACCGTGGCCGTTTCGTCTGCGATCCGGACTTTTGCGAGATCCCTCTCGCAGACCTGCTTTCGAAGGCGTATGCCGAAGACCGGAGGTCCGCCATCGATCCCGACAGAGTCGCCGAGCCGGAGCCGGCCGCCGGCCCGGAATCGGGCGACACCACATATTTCTGCATTGTGGATTCCGAGGGCAACGCCGTTTCGTTCATAAACAGCCTGTTCGAGGTCTTCGGGTCGGCCGTCGTGGCGGGCGACACGGGAATTATCCTTCAGAACCGGGGCATGGGTTTTTCCTTCGACCCGCGGCATCCCAACTCGCTCCAGCCCAACAAGCGCCCCATGCATACTCTCGTCCCCTGCATGGTTCTGAAAGATTCGGAGCCGTTTCTGGTTCTCGGGTGCATCGGCGGCGACCAGCAGCCGCAGGGGTTGCTGCAGATTCTGATGAACATAATCGATTTCGGAATGCCGCCGCAGCTGGCCATCGACGCTCCTCGCTGGAGAAGTTACAACAGCGGTAAACTCGCGCTTGAGACGGCCATTGATGCAATAGTTGTACAATCCCTGTCCGCTAGGGGACACGTGATAAGCGACGAGGCCGATTTTTTCGGGGGCTCTCAGTGCATCATGTTCGGCAGGGACGAGCGTCTGACAGGCGGCTCCGACCCCCGTCTGGCGGGCTGTTGGCAGGGGTTACCCTGATTTTCCGCTCTGCTGTCACTTATTTCCGCGGCAGTTAAGAATCCACCGGTTCCTTGGCACGGATTGTGCTGTCACCTCTCTAATGAGTCAGTCCAATCGGCGTGGAGGCGAACTGTGGCGAAATATTTATCGGCCATATTTGCGCGTCCATTTTATTCCGGAGGTCGCCCCAATGGGGGGAAATAAGGCTGTTTTCTCCAATGTCACAGACGAGCGGATAGCGTACAGGCTCGTTCTTTCCTTTGCTCTGATGGGCATTATCCCGATGCTCCTCACGATATACCTGGTAGTCGTGGTCTGGCTTCCGGAAATGAGCAAATGGACACAGATAACGGTCATCCTGCTGCTGAGCCTGTCGACAGCCGCCCTGGGCTTTTTTCTTTCCCGAAATATCGTCTACACGATTCTCCGCACCTCGGAGGCCGCCAGGAAAATCGCGGAGGGCGACCTTTCAAAGAGGATAGAACTCGGCGGTGAAGGGTCCGAAATAGACCTCCTTGCCGAGTCTTTCAATCGGATTACCGCCAGGCTCGAGCGGAAGATAGCCGAACTTGAGTCCTCGGAGGCGAAATTCAGGCATCTTGTGGAAAACGTTCCGGACCTTCTTTATTACCTCGATCCCGAAGGCAACATCACGTCGATCAATGATGAGGTGACCGAACTTCTCGAATACCGAAAAGACGAGGTGCTCGATCATCCGTTCTCAGAGTTCGTACACGCAGCAGATTACGCCAAATACGAGATGATCCTCAGAGAGCGCCGGAAGGAGGAAACACGGCTGAACAAGGGGTTGCGCATCAGGTTCAAGGCGAAGAACGGCGAGTATAAGGTTTTTGAGGTCAACTCGCGGGGGATTTACACCCAGGATGGCGCCTTTATCGGCACTGAGGGACTCGCCCGGGACATTTCGGTTCAGCTCACGATGGAAACCGAGCGCGAGGAGTTCCTGTACATGCTAACGCACGACATAAAGAATCCCATCTCGGCGATTCTGTTCATCGTCTATATGATGCGAGACGGCACAATCTCGGCGAACAAGTTCGACGAATACTATGACAAGATCGAAAAGGCGTGCAACGGTGTTGTCCGCCTTGTCGAGGATTTTCTCGAGTACAAGAAATTCGAACTCGGCATAGTCAAGCTTGAGAGGGTCAAGGTAAATCTGCATCGAATGCTTCTGGACATCGCCCGCACATACAACTCTGAGGCCATCTCCAAGGGAAAACGCATCACCATAAACGGAGAGTGCTGTGACGACAGTCCCGCCAACGGCAAGATCGTCATGGAGATCGACGAAAGATATATCCAGCGCGTGGTCGAGAACCTCGTTTCAAACGCCATAAAATTTTCCGAAACCCGCGTCGACATCAGTTGCGACGAAAGCGAGGACGCCGTGATTCTTTGCGTCCGCGACGACGGCCCGGGTGTCTCGGAAAAGGAAAAAGACAACATATTCAACCTGTTTCACACCTCGTCCGGCACAAGGACGGCAAAAGGAATCGGGGTCGGACTGGCATCGGTCCAGAAGATCGTTCAGGCGCACGACGGGGATCTGTCGGTCGAGCAGGATAATGGCTCGGGATGCGTGTTCAAAATCTATCTCCCCAAGCATCCCGCGGCCTCCGAAACCGAAACAGCCGAGCAGCCTGCGGCCGGGGCGGCCTAGTGTCGCCCTCGAACAAAACGCCCTCGCATCATCTCTGACAGCCCGCCGGAGTTCCACTCCTCAAAAACCCCCGGCAGACGGTCATCGGCCGTTTGAGTACAGTACTCTTCAGCGCCGACGCTGAGCGCCTTGTGTTTCGACGCGCGCGGCAAACATCGGGTCCCCGCTGAGGGACTTGCATTAAACCGGCGCATATGCTATAAATCTTACCTATAAATTACCCCGTCGACGCAGCATAATTGAGCGGATTTCGCTCCTATTCCAGCGGAGGAAGAGGCGTGGCAAAGAAAAGAGTCTACTTTTTCGGTAACGGCAAGGCCGAAGGCGCCAGGGAAATGCGGAATTTGCTTGGTGGGAAAGGCGCCAACCTTGCCGAGATGTCGAGTATCGGCATTCCCGTTCCGGCCGGTTTCACAATCACAACCGAGGTTTGTGCATACTATTCCGAAACCCGGGGAAAATTCCCAAAAGGGCTTGAGCAGGAAGTAGAAAAGGCCATGGCAAAAGTAGAAAAGGCCATGGGACGCAAGTACGGCGACGACGTAAAACCTCTTCTCGTCTCGGTGCGTTCGGGCGCGCGGGTCTCGATGCCGGGCATGATGGACACCGTGTTGAACATCGGCCTGAACGAGCGCACGCTCAAGGCGATCATCGCGCAGACGGGAAACGAGCGCTTCGCATACGATTCATACCGCCGCTTCATACAGATGTACGGGAACGTCGTGATGGGCGTCGATCATGAAGTCTTCGCGCGCCTGATCGAAAGGGCGAAAAAGAAAAAGGGAGTCGAGCTCGATACGGATCTCGGCGCCGACGACTGGAAAAAGCTTGCGGCCGCCTTCAAGAGGGCCGTAAAAAAACATACGGGCAAAGACTTTCCGGACGACCCGAAAAAGCAGATTTGGGGCGGCATCGCGGCCATTTTCGAGTCGTGGAACATCCCGCGCGCCAAAAAGTACCGCCAACTGAACGACATACCGGAGCACTGGGGCACGGCGGTGAACGTTCAGTCCATGGTGTTCGGCAACATGGGCGCGGACTGCGCCACCGGAGTCGCATTTACGAGGGATCCCGCAACCGGCGAAAAGCGCTTTTACGGCGAGTATCTGCCAAACGCGCAGGGCGAAGACGTCGTCGCCGGCATTCGGACCCCCCAGCCGATCAACAGGGCCGCAAAGACGGACCCCGGCATGACCTCCCTGCAGGAATACATGCCGGCCATATACAGGCAGCTCACGCAGATATACAAGAAATTGGAGAAACACTATGCGGAGATGCAGGACATCGAGTTCACGGTAGAGGGTGGCAAGCTCTGGATGTTGCAGACCCGCACAGGCAAACGTACGGTACCGGCGGCCATTCGGATCGCGGTCGACATGAAGAAGGAGGGTCTCATCAGTGAGGAGGAGGCCCTGCTGCGCGTTCCGGCCGGCCAGCTCGATCAGTTGCTGCACCCGACGTTCGACCCGAGCGCGACCAAAAAGGTCATCGCGAAGGGCCTGCCCGCATCGCCCGGCGCCGCAACCGGAAAGGCCGTTTTCACCGCGGAGAGGGCCGAAGAGATGGCAGGTCACGGCGAAAACGTGATCCTCGTCCGCGTGGAAACCTCGCCCGAGGATATCGGCGGTATGGCCGCAGCCAAAGGCATTCTCACCCAGCGGGGCGGCATGACTTCGCACGCCGCAGTCGTTGCGAGGGGAATGGGCAAATGCTGCGTCGCGGGATGCGGCGGGATCCGTGTCGATTACGGCAAACGGAGGTTCACGGTAGAGGCGGCGACAATCAATGAGGGAGACTATATTTCGCTCGACGGCTCGAGCGGTGAAGTCATGCTCGGACGCGTCAGGACCGTTCCGGCCAGGATGACGCGGCAATTCGGAACGCTGATGAAGTGGGCCGACAAGGTGCGCCGCCTAAACGTCAGGACGAACGCCGACACACCCCATGACGCGAAGGTCGCCAGAGACTTCGGCGCCGAGGGGATCGGGCTCTGCCGCACTGAGCACATGTTCTTCGAGGGCGACCGCATCACGGCCGTCAGGGAGATGATCCTCGCCGATAACACCGAAGGCCGCGAGCGCGCACTCGCCAAGATATTGCCGATGCAAAGAGGCGACTTCGTCGGCATCTTGAAGGAGATGGCCGGGCTGCCCGTCACCATACGGCTTCTCGACCCGCCGCTCCACGAGTTCCTGCCGCACGAGCCGGCCCAGATACGAGCGCTTGCAAAAGACATGAAAGTGTCCGTCAAAAAGCTCAAGGATAAGATCGAAAGCCTCAAGGAATTCAACCCGATGCTCGGACACCGCGGCTGCCGGCTTGGGATAACTTTCCCCGAAATATATAAGATGCAGGCGCGCGCTATCATGGAGGCCGCATGCGATCTTGCCAAGAAGAAGATCAGAGTCATTCCGGAGATAATGCTGCCCCTGATAGCCGATGTCTCGGAGTTCCGCATCCTCAAGGCCGACGTGCTCGAGGTCGCCGATCAGGTGATGAAGGAAAAGGGCGTGAAGGTGAAGTTCACCGTCGGCACCATGATCGAGGTGCCGCGCGGCGCTATCACCGCCGACAAAATCGCGCAGGAGGCCGAATTCTTCTCCTTCGGCACGAACGACCTCACGCAGATGGCTTACGGCTTCAGCCGCGACGACAGCGGAATGTTTCTCGATGACTACCTCGAAAACGGCATTTTCGAAAAAGACCCGTTCCAGGTGCTCGACAGAACAGGTGTCGGCGAGCTGATGAAGATGGCCGTCGAAAGAGGCCGCTCCGCCCGCGCGGGCCTCAAGCTTGGCATCTGCGGCGAGCATGGCGGCGATCCCAGCTCCGTCGAATTCTGCCACATGCTCGGCCTCGACTACGTCAGCTGCTCTCCATACCGGGTGCCGGTCGCGCGACTGGCGGCCGCTCAGGCGGCCGCTCAGGATTCGCTCGCGGCCAAGGAGGCAAGGCGCACGCGCGCGGCGGCAAGCCGTAAGAAGAAGAGCAAAAAGAAAGCCGCGGCCAGAAAGAAAAAATGAAAGGCGCAACCTAAAGCACTATCTCAGATCAAGCTATGGAACACTTTGGCACAATTGAGTTTATACAGATCATCCTCGCCGGCGCTTATTGTGTCGCGCTTTGGTTCTACCTGGATAAAGTTTTATAGCCGGCCGGCACGCTCGGAGGAAATCGGCATATTGAAAACATTCGAGCGACTCTGCGCGCTTTTGAGTGCCGTAATCATTGCGGCTTCGTTCCTGTCCGCTTGCGGCAAAAAAGAGAATGCAC
>CBDUSG010000206.1:0-6040 GCA_965369575.1 uncultured bacterium
CAAGACACTATGGAACTACATGTCCCGCAACAGATTGAGCTCCCTGGTCTTCGGTGTGCCGCAGACCTACCCGCCCAGACCGCTTAACGGGGTGCTCGTCTCGAGTTTCCTCGCGCCGGGAAAGGACGTGCAATATACGTATCCCGAAGAGGTCGGCGCCGAGCTTGATCGGGCCGCCGGCGGAGACTACATGATAGACGTCGAGGATTTCCGCACCGAGCGCAAAGACGAGCTGCTCGAAGCCATTTATACGATGACCGAGCGCCGGTTCAAGGCTTTCCGGCATTTTTATGAGAAAGACTCTTTCGACTTCGCCATCCTCGTCGAGATGGGCATCGACCGCATCCATCACGCATTCTGGCGCTACTACGATAAAAACCACAGACTCTATGAGCCCGGCAATAAATATGAGAACGCCATACACGACTACTACGTGATGGTCGACGAGGAAGTCGGGAGGACGCTTGAGGTACTGCCTTCCGACGCTTCCGTCATGGTGGTCTCCGACCACGGAGCAAAAACCATGGTCGGCGCCATCTGCATAAACGAATGGCTCCAGCGCGAGGGATACCTGACGCTCAAAGAGCAGCCCTCGGAACCGAAGCGATTCTCGACCAAAATGGTGGACTGGTCGAAGACGAAAGCTTGGGGCGAAGGCGGTTACTACAGCCGCATTTTCATGAACGTCGAGGGCAGGGAGCCAAGCGGCCTCATCCCGAGCGACCGCTACGAGGCCGAACGCGATGAACTCAAGGCCCGGCTCGAAGCCATCGAAGACGAAAGCGGAAAATGCATAAACACCAAGGCGTATAAGGCCGAAGAGGTCTATCGAAAGGTCAACAACATACCGCCCGATCTCATCGTTTATCTGGGTAACCTGGATTGGCGGTCGGCCGGCTCTGTCGGCGTGGGTTCGGTGTACTTGTATGAGAACGACACCGGCCCGGACGACGCCAACCACGCCGAAGAGGGCATCTTTATCTGGAATTTCCCCGGCTGCAAGCCCGGGGGTCCGAACGGCTACTCAATTTACGATATCGCCCCCTCGGTGCTGAAGCATTTTAATATCGAAGTGCCGGACGAAATGATTGGCAAACCCATTTTTTAACCGGACGGGAGGAACGATTTTCATGAGAGGTTTTACTCTGTGGTTCACCGGCCTTTCGGGTTCGGGGAAGACGACGTTGTCGCGCCAGATCGAGGAGATCCTGCTTGAACGCGGGCTGAAAGTGGAAGTGCTCGACGGCGACGTGATTCGCACGAATCTGAGCAAGGGCCTCGGCTTTTCCAAGGAGGACCGCGACACCAACATCAGGCGCATCGGGTTTGTGTGCAATCTGCTCACGCGCAACGGCGTCGTCGCCATCGCGGCCGCCATTTCTCCGTACAGCGACATTCGCGAAGAGAACCGCAAGCTCATCGGCTCGTATGTCGAGGTCTTCTGCAAGTGCCCGCTGGACGTGCTGAAGGAGCGCGACCCGAAGGGTCTGTACAAGAAAGTCGAGGCGGGCGAGATAAAGCATTTCACCGGTGTCGACGATCCGTATGAGGAACCGTCGAATCCGGAGGTTCTCGTCGAGACCGACAAGGAATCTCCGGAACAGAGCGTGGCCAAGATAATCAAGACACTGGAGATATTGAACCATATTCCGCCGTCGGGGACCGAAGAGGAATACACGGAGGAAGAGGAAGAGAAAATCAAGGAGCGGCTCCGGTCGCTCGGATATATATAGGGAGCCGAGGTCCGACATTGGCGGCATTCTGGAGCAAGAAAAAAGGGCGCGCGTGCGTCGTGGGACTCGACGGTGTCCCGCACACGCTATTGAAACGCTTCACCGAAGACGGCACGATGCCGGCGCTGGCCGAGATCGTCCGCGCATCTCGCCTGAGCAAGATGAAGGTGACGCTGCCGGAGGTCTCCGCCGTAAGTTGGCCGAGCTTCATGACGGGGAGCAACCCCGGCCGGCACTCGATCTTCGGATTCACGGACCTCAAACCCAATTCCTACAGCATGCGCTTTCCCTCATACGGCGACCTGCGTGCGCCCACCATATGGGACAAGCTGGCTGAGAAAAAAAAGCGGAGCGTGGTCATCAACCAGCCGTCGACGTATCCGGCGCGACCGATGGAAGGCGTGCTCATCTCGGGATTCGTCGCGCTCAGCCTTCGCAAGGCGGTGCACCCACCGGCCGTGCTTCAGCGTCTCGAGCAGGACGGTTATATCATCGACATCGACACTCTTCGCGCGCGCGACGATCATTCCTATCTGCTGAGCGAAAACATCAAGGTCCTCGAGGCCCGCGAGCGTGTCGTGAATCGACTGTGGGATGACGAGAAATGGGACTATTTCGAGGTGGTCGTCACGGGAACGGACCGCCTTCACCATTATCTTTGGACCGCGCTCGACGACGAGTCGCACCCGTGCCACGAGGCGTTCCTGGACTACTACCGAAAGGTGGACGCTTTCGTCGGGCGGCTGCACACGAAATTCAGTAAGCTCACGGGCGCAGAAGATGACACGCCCGGATTCTTCATTCTTTCCGACCACGGGTTCACCGGCGTGAAGAGCGAGTTCTATCTCAGCGCCTGGCTCAAGAAGGAGGGTTTCCTCAAGCTCGAGAAGGAGGACGCCACCTCCGTCGAGGCCATCGCCGAGGGTTCGCGCGCATTCGTCATGGACCCATCGCGGATTTATCTCAACATGGCCGGAAAGTACCCGAAGGGATGTGTCAAGCCGGAGGACGTCAAGCCGATTGTCGCCGACATCAAGGCCGGATTGACCGAACTCATGTGTGATGACGACCGCGTAATCGACAAGGTATATGAAAGGGAGGAGGCGTACGACGGCCCATACGCAGCGCAGGGGCCCGACCTGATCGCTGTTTCGAAATATGGATACGACATCAAGGGTTCGCCCAAGCACACGGAACTGTTCGGACGCACCGCGCTTACCGGAATGCACACGTGGGACGATGCCTTTTTTCTGTCGACTCTCGAGCCGCCTGAAAGCCTCAATATTACAGATGTTGCCGACATCATTCTTCAATATATGGATAGCTGAGAATCCCGCAGATGCCGGGAAGCGGAGTCCGAGCTTTTCTTTACAGCGGGGCGCTCGGGCCGCGGCCGGCCTCGTGCTGATCTGCGCGCTCCTCGGGGCGTCTGCCGGGGAGGCCCACGCCTATATCGGGCCCGGCGCCGGGTTCGCGCTCATCTCATCGTTCTTCGCCATTTTTCTCGCATTCCTTTTTGCTTTCGTACTGATACTCACGTGGCCCATCCGGTATCTTTTCGTCGGCGCGAAAAGAAAGAGGGCGTATGCCCGCAGCCACGCCGACCGGATGATCATCATGGGGCTGGACGGCCTCGACCCCAAGATCGTCGACAGGCTCATCTCCGAGGGCAGGCTTCCCAACTTTGCCCGCCTCGAGGAAAGCGGAACCTATTCGCGCCTGAAAACCACCTGCCCCGCGATCTCGCCGGTGGCGTGGTCTTCGTTCATGACCGGCGGCAACCCGGGCCGTCACAACATCTTCGACTTCCTCGCGCGCGACAAGAAGACGTATCTGCCGGACCTTTCCTCGGCGCACATCGGCAAGGCCCGCAGGACGCTGTCTCTGGGCAAATACATCATCCCTCTCAGCAAGCCGGAGATACGCCTGCTGCGAAAGAGCAAATCGTTTTGGAGCATTCTCGGCGAGCACGGCATCTTCTCGACGGTGCTGAGAGTTCCGATAACTTTCCCGCCGGAAAAGTTCAACGGAGTAATGCTCTCGGCGATGTGCGTCCCCGACCTGAAGGGAACACAGGGCTCGTTCACTCATTACACGACGCGCGACCGCTCGGAAGAGATTTACACCGGCGGCGCCGAGATAAAGGTGGAACGAAACGGCGACGTCATACGCTCGACCATCGGAGGCCCCGAAAACTCGCTCCTGAAAGAGCCGTCGGAGATGAAGATTCCGTTCGAGCTGGACATGGGCGCCGGCGACGGCGAGGCCGAACTGCGGATAGACGGTGAGCGATTCCTCCTGCGGAAGGGGGAATACTCGGACTGGATACGCCTTAAGTTCAAGGCGGCCCCCGGCGTCAAGGTGCACGGGATCTGCCGGTTCCTGCTCAACGAGACCGATCCGCACTGCGACCTCTACATGACGCCGATCAATATCGACCCGTCCAAGCCAGCGCTGCCCATATCGCATCCGGTCATATATTCCGCCTATCTTTCGAAACTGCTCGGCCAATATGCCACGCTCGGTCTCGCCGAGGACACGTGGGCAATCAATGAGCGTATCATCGAGGAAGAGGCGTTCGAAAAACAGTGCTACCTGATACACGAAGAGCGCGAGAAGATGTTTTTCAACGCGCTCGACAAGACGCGCCGCGGCCTGTGTGTCTGCGTTTTCGACATCACCGACAGAATGCAGCACCTGTTCTGGCGCTACCTCGACCACAAGCATCCCGCCAACCGCGATAAGGATACGGAAAAATTCAAAGGCGCTATCGACAGGCTTTATGAAAATATGGACGCTCTCGTCGGCCGTGTGCTCGAGCGGATAAACGATGAAGACGTCCTCGTCATCATGTCCGACCACGGCTTTTCGTCGTTCCGTCGCGGCGTGAACCTGAACTCGTGGCTCTACCTCAACGGTTATCTGCATCTGAAAGACGGACGGCCTGCGGGCGAAGAATGGTTCAAGGGAGTCGACTGGAGCAGGACGAGGGCCTTCGCGCTCGGGCTCGGCGGCGTGTACCTCAACCTTGAAGGACGCGAGGCGCACGGAATCGTCGACCGAGGCGAAGAGGCGCGGATTCTGAGGAAGGAGCTGGCCGAAAAGCTCACTGGCCTCAAGGACGAAGACACCGGCGATGTCGGCATAAACATTATGTTTGACAGTACCGAGATTTATAACGGCCCGTACAAGGGAGATGCGCCGGATCTTCTCGTCGGATACAACGCGGGCTACCGGGCCTCGTGGGACTCGGTGACCGGCAGGGTCACCGAGACGGTTTTCGAGGACAACACCAAGACCTGGAGCGGCGACCACTGCATCGATCCTTCGCTTGTGCCGGGGGTCTTTTTCTGCAACCGGAAGCTGCAGGCCGACGATGCGCATATCATGGACGTTGCGCCGACCGCGCTCGATATCTTTGGAATACCCGTGCCCGCATACATGGACGGCAAGTCGCTGTGGGGCAAGGACGAAAAGGCGACGGAGAAGCAGGGGTGATGGAAGCAATGCTTGGCGGTAGGAGACGAACAGCCGCAATTGCCGCGGCTATCTGTCTGGTTTCGGTGACGTGCCTGGCGCTGGCCTCATGCGGCGCCGGGAGCGCTTCTCCTTCGAAAAAGGTGATCGTGCTCGGCATCGACGGGATGGACTATAAGATTCTGCAGAAGCTGATGGATGAGGGCAGGATGCCCAACTTCTCCGGCCTTGCGGCGAAGGGCTCCTTTGTCCCGCTCGGTACGAGCATACCTCCTCAGAGTCCGGTGGCGTGGTCCGATTTCATCACGGGAATGGATCCCGGCGGTCACGGCATCTTCGATTTCATTCATCGCGAGCCCGAAAATTATCTTCCATACCTTTCGACGAGCGTAACCGAGCCGCCTGACAAGACGATCGAGATCGGCGACTGGGTCATACCGCTCTCGGGCGGCGGCACGAGGTTGCTGCGCAAGGGAAAGGCGTTTTGGCAGGTCCTCGAGGAAAACGGAGTGCCGACGACGATCATCAAGATACCCGCAAACTTTCCGCCGGCCGAATCCGACGGACGGTCGATCTCGGGGATGGGCACGCCCGACGTGCTCGGGACCTACGGCACCTTCTCTTTCTACACCGACAACCCGGGAAAATTCGACGACGATGTGACCGGCGGCAAGATATACCCCGTTTCGGTTTACGGCGACAAGGTCAGCGCGCAACTCATCGGCCCCAAGAACACTTTCAAAAAGGATCAGCCGTCTCTGACCATCGATTTCAGCGTCCGCATCGATAGCGACAACCCTGTCGCAAAGATAGAGATACAGGACGAGGAA
>CBDUSG010000207.1:0-6039 GCA_965369575.1 uncultured bacterium
ACGCGGTTGAGAACATCCTGAAACTACTGGAAGAGATCGATTAATGCCGACGGAAATACCCAAAGTCTATGAGCCCCATGCGGTCGAGGAAAAATGGTGCAGCTTCTGGCTCGAGAAGAACCTCTTTCACTCGGAGCCCAATCCGGAAAAGAAGCCGTACAGCATAGTCATTCCCCCGCCGAACGTGACGGCGCAATTGCACATGGGGCATGCGTTCAACAACACGATCCAGGATATCTTCATACGCTACCATCGCATGCTCGGCGAGGAAACCATGTGGATGCCCGGCACCGACCATGCCGGCATAGCCACCCAGAACGTCGTCGAGCGGCATCTGCAGAAAGAAGAAGGCGTCACCAGGCACGACCTCGGCCGCGAGAAATTCGTCGAGCGCGTTTGGGAATGGAAAGAGCAGCATGGCTCGACCATCATATCGCAGCTCAAACGGCTCGGATGCTCCTGCGACTGGGAGCGCGAAAGATTCACGATGGACGAGGGGCTCTCGCGCGCCGTCACCGAAGTGTTCGTCAAGCTTTATGAAAAGGGCCTTATCTATCGGGGCAAGTACATAATCAACTGGTGCCCGCGCTGTCTGACGGCGCTCAGCGACGAGGAGGCCGAACACAAGGATCACGAGGGCAATCTCTGGCATATCCGGTATCCCCTGAAGGATTCGGACGACTACCTCGTCGTCGCTACGACCCGGCCCGAGACGATGCTGGGCGACACGGCGGTCGCAGTGAACCCGAGCGATGAGCGTTATCGCGACCTCGTCGGGAAGACGGCGATACTGCCGGTGATCGGGCGCGAGCTGCCAATCATAGCCGACGAGCACGTCGATCCCTCCTTCGGCACGGGGCTGGTCAAGGTGACTCCCGCTCACGACCCGAACGACTACTGGATCGGTCAGAGACACGGTCTCGAGTTCGTGAACGTGCTCAACGAGGACGCCACCCTCAACGAGAACGCCGGCCGCTACAAGGGCTACGACAGGTTCAAGTGCCGCGAGGAGCTGGTGGAGGAGCTCAAAGAGCAGGGCCTGCTCGAAAAGGTCGAGCAGCACAGCCACGCGATAGCCCACTGCCAGAGGTGCGACACGATCCTCGAGCCTTATCTTTCCGAGCAATGGTTTGTCAAGGCCAAGCCGCTGGCCGAGCCGGCGCTTGAGGCCGCGCTGGACGGCCGTCTTAAGTTCTACCCTGAGAAATGGACGAAAGTATACGTCGCGTGGATGGAAAACATACGCGACTGGTGCATTTCTCGGCAGCTCTGGTGGGGGCATCGCATACCGGTCTATTACTGCGATGGCTGCGGCCACATGATGGTCAAGGTCGATCCGCCATTAAAGTGCGAGAAGTGCTCGTCGGAGACGATCCGCCAGGACGAGGACGTGCTCGACACGTGGTTCTCCTCGTGGCTGTGGCCCTTCAGCACGATGGGCTGGCCCGAGAAAACGCCGGAACTCGACTATTATTATCCCACACGGCTTCTGGCCACGGCGGCCGACATAATCTTTTTCTGGGTGGCCCGAATGGTGATGGCCGGCATCGAATTCATGGGGGATGTCCCGTTTCACGAAGTATACATAAACGGCATGGTCCGCGACGAGACGGGCAGGAAAATGAGCAAGTCGCTCGGCAACGGAATCGACCCGCTCGAAATGATCGAAAAATACAGCGCCGACTCCGTCCGTTTCTCGCTCATGATGCTGGCGGCCGAGGGACAGGACATAAACCTTGCCGAGAGCCGGTTCGAGATGGGACGAAATTTGTGCAACAAGATATGGAATGCGTCCCGTATGCTTGCCATGAACACCGGCGACCACCGGCTCGGACCGAGGCCGGCCGAGGTGGCCGACGTGCCCGGGGAGGAACTCGCAGACCGTTGGATCAAAAGCAGATACTATCAGACCGTCGGCGCCGTGACCGAGGGATTGGAGAATTATCGGCTGCACGAGGCCGTCGCGTCGATCTACGATTTTTTCTGGCACGACTATTGCGACTACTATCTCGAACTTATCAAACGGCGCGTGGGACGTGACGCTTCTTCCGAGTCGAAAAAAGTCCCCCTGCAAATTGCCTTCGGCGTCATGGAAGGCTGCATGCGGCTCTTGCATCCGTTTATGCCCTTCATCACGGAAGAGATATGGCAGGCGGTCGACGGGCACACGGTCGAGAGCATAATGATCAGCCCCTGGCCGCAGAGACGCGATGAATGCGTCGATGCCGGTGTCGAAGCCGACATGAAGCTGCTCCAGGACAGCATCAGCGCGATTCGCAACATCAGGGGCGAGATGAGCGTGCCTCCCAGCAAGAAGGTCAATGTGGTTTTCAGACCGGGGAGCGACCGGGTCGCGGAGCTGCTTGACGGGCATCGACAATATGTCGCCGATTGCGCGGCCGTCGGGGAAATTATCGTTGACGCGGATGCGCAGGTCCCCAAACCGGCTGCGAGGGCGTTTCCGCCCGGCACGGAAGTGCACGTGCCGCTTGCGGGAATCATAGACATAGATAAAGAGCGCGAGCGCCTGCAAAAAGCGCTCGGCAAGGCGGAATCCGAAATCGCGTCGCACGATGGCAAGCTTTCGAACGAAAAGTTTCTCTCGAGGGCGCCCGCCGACGTCGTCGAGATGACGCGCGCCAGACGGGAGGAGCTGGCCCAAAAGGCCGAAAAACTGAAAGAGAGCCTGAGTCAACTGCACGACTAGCATGTCGTGTCAACCGTATATTGTTGTTTTCAGCGAGCCGAGAAGCGGTTAGCTGCAAGGCGCATGAGCGCAGGACTAGCCATAGCTATTTCGAGCGAATGCAACACAGCAGATGGCCGCTTATCGACTCGCCCGAAGGGACTCTGAGACCGGACAATATACGGTTAACACGACACTAGCAGGAGGCGAGTCGCGGAGATAGCTTCGCGCCGCCTTTCCTGCGCATGGGATGTGCCCTTTGGCGGAGGAGGGAATCGATATGCAGACAGAATGCGTGCGATGCCATAAGGCGATGGACACGGTGCAGGGATATAAATTCAGCGCCACCGAATACGTCTGCATGTCCTGCTACGACGAATTCAAGGCCGAGCGCGCGGCCAAGGCGAAAAAGCAGCAGAAAAACCCGCTGCTCGACCAGTTCGGTTCCGAGGCCGCTCCCGCGGCCATGGCGCCACAGCCGCGGCCCGCACAAGAACCTCAGCCTCGACAGGCTCCACCGCAGCCGCCGCCAAAGCCCCAGCAACCCGCACAGGAACCTCAACCTCGACAGGCTCCACCGCAGCCGCCGCACAAGCCCCAACCGCCGGCACAGAGACCTCAAGAACAACCTGTCCAGGCCCGGCCTCAACAGCCGGCCCCGCCGGTGGCTCCCCGGCCGCCCCGGCAGCCTCAGATGTTCTCGCCCAAGGCGTCGCCGCAAGCGGCGGCTCCCTCTGCAGGCGCTCCCAAGGCCGCCGCGCCCAAGGCGCCTCCATCGGCCGACATATGCGATGTCTGCCAAAGGCCGATACCGGATTTCAAGGTGCCGCTCACGGGAGGCAAGAAGGTCTGCATGGGATGCAACGATCTGCTGCGCAACATGGCGAAATCGCTTTTTCACGATGCCAAGTGCCCGCATTGCGGCAAAGATATCCAATTTTCTGAAGAATGAGAAGAGGTCGGGACGATTTATTTCGTCGATGCCGGCGCCTCGGAGAGTTCCTTGGCGTAATGCTTCTGGAATGCCGCGCAGAGACCCGCGGGCGGGGCCATGGAAGGCCCTATCGGGTGCTCGGGGTCGCACTTGCCTCCGAAAAGGGAGCATTGGAGCGGGGTCGCCTCGCCCCTCAATATATCTCCGCACACGCATTGCGGATCATCTTCCGCATGCTCGGCGTGGAGGCCCAGGGCGATTTCGGCGTTAAAGGAGTTGAATTCCAGCCTCAGGCGAAGGCCGCTTTTCGGAACGGCGCCGATGCCTCTCCATTGACAGTCGGAGGGTCTGAACACTCTGTCCATGGCGGAGAGCGCGTTTCGGTTCCCCCAGGACGTCACGCTGTTTTTGCATTGGGTCTCAACCTTGACCTGCCCGTTTTTCATCTGCTCCAGGATCATGCTCACGGAGCGCAGGATGTCAACAGGCTCGAAACCCGAGACGACGAACGGCGTACCGTGCCTTTCCGCAAGCGGAATATAGCCGTTGGAACCGATTATGCCGGATATATGCGGCGGGCAAAGAACGGCGTCGACATGTGTGCCTTCCCGCCCGAGCACGGCGTCCAATGCGGGAACAAGCAGCCTGAGAAGCGAGAACACGAGGAAATTCTTTATGCCCCGACGACGGGCTTCCAGGATGGCGGCGGCCACTGTGGGAACCGTCGCCTCAAAGCCTGAACCGATCAGCACCACCTTCTTGTCTTTGTTTTCGGCGGCGATCTGCACGGCCTCGATAGAGGAGTTGACCGGCCTGACGCCGGCTCCTCCGGCCATCTCCGTCGCGAGGGAGGATGAAGACCCGGGAACCCGCAGCACGTCCTCGAATGCGGCGATGATCAGACTTTTATCGCGACAAATTCCTATGGCCTTGTCGATCTCCCAGGTCGTCGGCACACATGCGGGATGTCCCGGTCCGGCGATCAGTGAGATGTTCGGAGGCAGGACCTCATGGACTCCGCTCTCCAGCGTGTTTGCCGCCATCGTCCCGCACGCCTGCATGATCCGGACTTCCTCTTGGGTGGAGCCCCGGATCAGACCAATCAATCCTTCAGCGATCTCTGTTTTTTTCCAGTCAGTCGGAGATTCCATTTTCCCTTTTTCCGTGAATCGAATCGCGGGACGTCGTCCCGTTTTCTTTGCGGATGAGGCACAGCGCGAATCCGGCATGCGCGATCACATGGTCGCCGACCTCCGGCCACGAATCGATAATGTCGAGACGCACCTGCTCGGTTACGCCGTCAGCCGAAACCGCCGCGGTATTATTATCGATGCTCAGGATTTCCATGGGCCTTGCAATCTGCATCCGATCTCTCGTAATTTGCCTCGTCTTCCGCCGGCGGATATCCGCCCTTCACTCAGCCAATATTTAGAAACTAGTTAGCAACTAGCGTGCCAATCCAAAGTGGACCCGCGATGGCCACCTAAGTCCTTTCGCTCATTATGTTTGGCCATGTATACGCGTGCCGGCCTCTGAAATGACGCACGCTATCGTGGGCGGAACGTACATTTCTGTACGAACTGCGTTGCCGCACAAGCGTTTACTTCACTGGCCCGGGTACGTTTTGGAAGAGTCTTGATGCCGGGAGGGCGGATCGACCGGAACCGCCGATTTTCGGCGAAATTACGCCCCAGTAATGGGGTCTGTTCCGCGCGACAATCAGCGAAGCCGGCCCCCTCAAGGTTTTCCGGCGGCATTGAGGCGTGTCGGCAAAAAAATGGCATGCTTATTGCTCACTCCGCATGTTCGGAGTGATTTGTGTATACCAGCCGGAAAATCGGAGGTTGAAAAGACAGCGGGAACTCCCGGAACACAGCCGACTGAAGTAACAGATTTCGCGCACCCTGGCCCACCCTTCCGACTATCGCAGCCCGGGCAGGCGAGTAAGCGGCGGGCAGCGATTTATTGCCGTACCGGAATGCGGATCGGGGCGGACCCTGAGTGAGCGGTTTGCGACTGCCTGCCTGAAGGCGGAAGGTCCGTTCACCGGCGGGCTGCCCGTTTTGTTTACGGAGAGATATCGGATGAAAGAGAGCGGGATAGAAAGGACGCCGAGGATCATCACGATTGCCGGATGCAAGGGAGGCGTCGGCAAGAGCGTCATTGCCTGCGCACTGGCCATCGAGGCCGGCAGGGCGGGAAAAGACGCAGTCCTCGTCGATGCCGATCTGGGCGGCGCGAATGTGCACACGTATCTCGGTCTCCGGCGGCCCGAGCGAGTGATGAGCGATTTTATCTCGCGCAAGGTCAAGAACATCGAAGAAATAATTTTGCCGACGGAGATCGACGGAGTGCGGCTCGTCAGTTGCGCGGGAAACGCGCCCTCCAGCGTCTCCTTCGGAGGGATCGGGTCTCCGGC
>CBDUSG010000208.1:0-6026 GCA_965369575.1 uncultured bacterium
GCGGGAAAAATGCATTCCTTCCCGCTCCGGGAAATAATTCCGTGTGCGATCTCGACCGGCGCCTGCCTCGTTATCGCCGGCTGCGCCGTGATCTCAACCTCGTACGACGTGGCCACGGGAACCATCGAGGGTGGCGTGGCGGTTGTCAAGGGGACCTACGACATCACCGCCGGCGCCACGAGCGCCGTGTACCACGGCGCCAGGGGAACATACGATTTTGCCGCCGATACGACGAAGACGGTCTACCAAATCGGCGAGTTCACCTTCGAAGTCGTGCGGGCGCCGCTCGATTGGGAACTGCTCAACACTGATATCGAAACCATCGACGGCCTGCCGGTCAAAGAAGCCATCCGACAGGGCAGGGTGAAGACGTCCCCCTACACGGTCAACGGCAGGAAATACTATCCCATGTCGGTCGAGGACGCCCAAGCGTACAGGGATGTGGGCATCGCATCCTGGTATGGCTACGAGACCCGAAGGAAAAGGGGCGGGCGCATGACCGCGAACGGCGAGGCCTTCAACCCGAAGGGACTGACCGCCGCGCACTGGCTGCTGCCGCTCCCGACGAACGTCAGGGTCACGAACCTCGAGAACGACCGGTCGATCGTCGTGAGGGTCAACGACAGGGGGCCGTTCTTCTCGGAGGAAAATCCGAGACCCGGCGGCAGGATCATCGACCTCAGCATGGGCGCGGCCAAAAGGCTCGGGTTCTACGAGGCCGGAACCGCGAAAGTGCTGGTCGAGGCGATTCCCGAGGCGTAGGCGGGGGGCAAGTTGCCCCCCACACCCCGACATGAGATACTTCGTATCTCTTCCCTGACGGGTATTGATAGCTTAATCCGTTTATGTGCCAGTAGACGCGCCTGGCGCCGGTTTGTGAAAAGAAGTTGATCCATGGCGGGCCTTACCGAATCATTTCCAGTAAGAGCCTGTCCAGTGCGACTCAAACATAGCCGAAGCAAGGATACGAAGTATCCGCTGTCTGCGGCCACAGGCCGCCCCGGTGAAAGGTCACGGGGCTGAACAATGGAAGCGATCTGGCCGATTGTCGGCTACATACTGCTCTGCGTGTTCATGCTCGCGGGGCTGGTGATAACGCCGCTCGGGCTGCCGGGCAACTGGGCGATCCTCGGGTGCGCGCTTGCCTACGGGTTTTCTAACCAATGGAGCAAATTCGGCTGGGTCTTTATCGCATCGCTGGCCGCGGCGGCCGTCCTGGGCGAGATAATCGAGGCGGTTTCCTCGGCGATAGGCGCAAAAAAGTTCGGCGCGTCCACGGGCGCGACCATCGCCGCCATCGTCGGCTCGATCGTCGGGCTCGCCCTCGGGACCGGCGTTGCGCCGATTATCGGCACGCTGGTGGGCGCCTTTGTCGGCGCGTTCCTGGGCGCTTTCATCTACGAATACATCAGGCTCGGCGACCGCGAGCAGGCGCTCCGGGCCGGCCTGGGCGCTTTCCTCGGAAGAACCGCCGCCATCATCGCAAAAGAGGCCATCGGCATCCTGATGGCGGGCCTGATAATCTATCAGGTTTTTACCTGACACCCCCTTCGCCGTGAGCCGCGCGTCCCACAAACTCGATATGGGTTGCCTCCGGCGGACACATGAATCGAATTCCCGTCCATTTCCCCGTGCCGATTCCGTTGTTTATGTGGAATGGGGTTCCCGCCACCTCGAACACGCCGGACGCGTACTCCCTGCGCAGGCTCGATCGGGTGATGAGCGGACCGATCAGAGGAAATCTCACCTGTCCGCCGTGCGAGTGGCCCGCGAACACTGCATCGAACCGATGCGAGGCCAAGTCCTCGGGGCTCTCGATCGTATGTGTCAGCAGTATCCTGAAAGCGTCATCCGGAACGCCCGCGAGCGCCCCGTCCAGATCGTCGAGATCGACGAACATGTCGCCGATTCCAACGATCCACAAGTCCTGCGCGACCGCAGACCCGCCGGTAGTGGATTTCGGGAGTTCCACTCGAATCGACTCGTTCTCCAGGCACACGACGCCGGCCTCCTTCAACCTGCGTCGCAATCGCTCGAAATCGTTGGGCGGCCCCTTGTGGTAGCCGCCGACGACGAGATCGAGCACCGAATTTCGAAGGCCTGAGTACCAGCGGTCGTGCGAGCCGAACACGGCAAATACGCCCAGTGCCGGCTTGAAACCGCTCAGCGCCTCGACGCAATAATCGATGCCGGCGTCCTCTTCGATCATGTCGCCGGTGACGACGACCGCATCGAGCGGGACCCCTTGCAGCCTTCTCAAGAAAGCCAGCTTGGCCCTGTCGCCCCGCATGAAGTGCATATCGGAGATGTGCAGGACATCCAGTTTCCCCCCGGATATCCGCGGAACCCGCATTCGGGCATAAACCCTGCGGAACCGGCGCGGCTCGATAAAGATCGCATACGCGGCCAGGGCGAGCGGCGCCGCGAGGAGAGCGACTATCAATATTCTCAAAATCATGGTCTATCGATCAGGTTGCTTCGGCGGCGAGTCGCCGCGGACATGAGATGCTACGCATCTCTATTCCTGACGGATATCGACAGCTTAATCCGTTTCCGTTCGAGTGAACGCGCCTTGCATCGGTTTGTTGAAAAGACTTTGTTTCATAGTTGGCGTCATCGGATCATTTCCAGCGCTGACCCGTCCAGCGCGGCTCTCACATAGCCCCCGCAAGGATACGAAGTATCCGCCGTCAGCGGCCACTGGCCGCCGCCGACATGAGATGCTTCGCATCTCTACTTTTAAAGACCGGTCCTACCGATTCAGTTTCAGCGAGAACCTGTCCCGGGCGGCTGCCACATAATGGAAACGGCGGGGCAAGCCCCCGCCGTCTCCCACTAGTGTCCTGTCGAAAGGCCGCCTCACCAGGCCATGATTTTATCGATGTTGTCGGCGATCTCCTGTGGCGTCCACATGTCTTCCTTGCCGGCGCCCTCGGTCGTCTTGACTTCCATCACCGATATCTGCGGTCCGCGAATCAGGAAGAACTTGCCCGTTATGTCCTTGCCGAGGTCCGAGGCGAGATAAACCATCACCGGCGCGATATGGGCCGGATCCAGTTCGCCTCCGTCGAGTGCGGAGAACGCCGCGAGGTCCTCGGTCATGCGCGTCTTGGCGACCGGCACGAGCGCGTTGACCGTGATGCCGTACTTCTCCAGCTCGATCGCGCATACCCTCGTGAAACCGGCTATGCCGGCTTTGGCCGCGCCATAGTTCGACTGGCCGAAGTTGCCGAGCAGGCCCGATGTCGAGCTGGTGTTGATGATGCGGCCGCCCTTACCGTTCTCCTTCATCCATTGAGCGGCCGGCTGGGTGCAGGCGAAAGTGCCCTTGAGATGCACCGCGACGACGCCGTCCCACATGTTCTCGTCCATCTTGAGGATAGTCTTGTCCCTTAGGATGCCGGCGTTGTTGACGAGGATGTCGATTTGCCCGAAGGCGTCCAGCGCGGTCTGAACGATCGCCTTGCCGCCCTCGAGCGCGGCCACGCTGTCATAATTAGCCGCGGCCTCTCCGCCGAGCGCCTTGATCTCGTCGACGACAACGTCGGCCATTGCCTTGCCTTCGCCGGCGCCGCTGCGGTCGCCACCCACGTCGTTGATCACGACTTTTGCGCCCTCCTTCGCAAGCGCAAGCGCATGGCAGCGTCCGATGCCTCCTCCCGAGCCTGTGACTATCGCCACTTTTCCGTCAAGCAGTCCCATTTTGCATACTCCTCCCTTCAGAGTTTTTGTTCGTCGCCGATGCTACCGGGCCGGCGGTCTGGAGCTGATGATTATTCGAATGGATTGATCAGAAGCGGCACAATTCTACTAGTTTCTCTCGTCTTGTGTCAAGAATCATTGAAGTCTCTGAGCGAAATTTCTGCTCCTTTCACAGCGACATGTCATTTGCGAAGATATGCATGACGTCTTCGCTCAGGCGTTCTTCCTCGTCCGGATCGTAGTATTTGGTCGGGGCGGTGCCTTCGCGGAATGCCACCGACAGTTTCTTCGTGCTTCCCGGCGGCGCCAGCAGTCCGCTGCGTGGATCGACCTCGACAAATTCTATGCCCGGCGGGACGCTGAAATTCCTCTTGGGCTTGCCCGCAAGCGCCTTTTTCATGAAGTCCGTCCATATTGGAGCGGCGGCGCTCCCGCCTGTCTGATTTTTCCCGATCGACCTCATGTCGTCGAAACCGACCCATACTCCGACGACCAACTCCGGCGTGTACCCGATGAACCACGCGTCCGTGTAATCGTTGGTGGTCCCGGTCTTTCCGGCGGCGGGGCGGCCCAGCCCGGCGTGGCGGCCGGTGCCCCTCTGGATCACGCCTTCCAGGAGCGAAGTCATAATATACGCCGTCTGCTCGGTGAGCGCTATTGTCTCCTTGCGCTGCCTTTCTTCGATGACCGCGCCGTCCGGGCCTGCGATTTTCAATATCGAGACGGGCTCGCGATATATGCCGCCGTCGGCGATCGTGGCATAGGCCGACGTGATCTCGAGAGGTGTGATCCCCGTCGAGCCGAGGGCGAGCGTGAGGTTGGGCTCCAGGTAGTTCTTGATTCCCATTTTGTGGGCCAGCCTGATTGCCGGCGTGATGCCGAGCCGGCTCAGCAACCTGATGGATACTATGTTGCGCGAGTGTTCGAGCGCCTCCCTCAACGTCGTCGGGCCGTAGAAGCGTTCCTCATAGTTGGCGGGTTCCCACACTTTGTCGCCAAAATGGAAAACGACCGGCGCATCGACAATCCTGTCCGACGCCGTCATGCCGCTCTCGATTGCGGCCGCCCAGATTATCGGCTTGAATCCGGAGCCCGGCTGGCGGCGGGCCTGGACCGCTCGGTTGAATTCGCTTTTCCCGAAGTCGCGGCCGCCGACCATGGCGCGGATTTCGCCCGAGCTCGGGTCTATGGCAACGAGGGCGGCCTGGACCGCATCCGTTGCCATCTCCTCGGGAATCTCGGCGGCCTGGCGCGCCGCGAGCATTTGCTCCGGCAACGCTTCGCCGGTGTTACCACTGGCCCTGCGCCCCGCGGAATCGGCCTTGTGTCTGATGTCGAGCTGGCGGAGGCCGCTGGCGACGGCGTCCTCGGCCGCCTTCTGCATGTCAAGATCGATAGTCGTGTACACTTTGAGGCCGCCCTTGTAGACCGCGTCGTATCCATAGCGGTCTATAATCTGCTGGCGGACGTGCTCGGCGAAGTATGGCGCGGCCGGTGTTCTCCTTGTGGTCGAGGTCGCGAGCACTATCGGCTCGAGCTTTGCCGAGATGCATTGTTCCCTCGTCACGTAGCCCTCGGCGTACATCATATCGAGTATCAGGTTGCGCCTCCCGAGCGTGGCCGTCGGATTTCGCCTCGGCGAATATCTGTTCGGAGCTTTCAGCAGGGCCGCCAGCATCGCGCATTGCGCCAGGCTGAGGTCCTCTACATGTCTGGCGAAATAGAACTGCGACGCCTCCTCGACGCCGTAGGCGCCGTGCCCGAGGTATATCTGGTTGAGGTACAGCTCGAGTATCTGTTCCTTCGTATAAGATCGCTCGATCTGGAGCGCGAGGATCGTCTCGCGGATCTTTCGCGATAGACGCCGCCGCGGCGTCAGGAAAAGGTTGCGCGCGAGCTGCTGCGTGATCGTGCTCCCTCCCTGAACGACTCGGCCGGCTCGCAGGTTCACCCAGGCCGCGCGAAGGATTCCCGCCGGGTTGACGCCAAAGTGCAAATGGAAATACTGGTCCTCCACCGCAATCACGGCCTGCCTCAGTTCGATGGGGATATGCGAGAGCGAGGTGCGCTGCCTTCTCTCGATCCCGAAATCGGCCACCACCCGTCCATCACGAGAATAAAGCAGCGACGAGAGCATCGGCTTGAAATTTTCGAGATTCACTATCTGCGGGAGGTCGCGGCTGAGTCCTATTGATATGCCGAAGGCCGCGCCGGTGAACGCGCCAAGGAGAAAAATGAAGAGAAAATGCTGGAGTCGCGCCGAGAACGGATTTCGCGGCGATTCGCCCTCATCCTCTCCGGGTTTTTCCACCGGGAGCGTGGCT
>CBDUSG010000209.1:0-6017 GCA_965369575.1 uncultured bacterium
ACCTCGTCGACCTCGAGACGGGAACGGGCGCCGACCTCAACAATCCGCATTCGAATTACGCAGACGGCCTTGCTTCGCTCGAAAAGGCCCGAGAGATGGACATCGAGTTTTTCCTGCCCGCCCACGGCGAGCCCGTGCTGGGCAGGGAAAATGTCATCGCTCTTTTCGATCGGTTGATCGAGAACACGCATGGATACGTCAAAGATGTGAAGGGATTTCTTGCAGATCGCGAGGGCACGCTCACTGAGATTTGCGATACGCTCATGCCGGGACTGCCGTTCACGCAGAAGGCGATGAAGTTGATGCTGATCCTGACCGTACTGAAGCATCTCCAAGAAAAGGGCGAAGTCTCGCTGCAAAAGAAAGACGGCAGGCTCGCCTGGAGCCTCACACGATAGGCGCGCGCATCCGCAGGCCCGCCGACGCTATTCCATCGCCATGAAGGTCTTCACAAGCTCGGTCGTCGTTTCCGCTATCGGGCGTAGCTGCGACTTGTCGATCTTATCGAGCGTGTCATGCGCGTCCAATAGATAATACGGGCAGCCGATCCACGAGATCACCGGCAGCCCCGCCTCGAGCACGTAGCCGGAGGCGTCCGACGTCGGCGCGGGCGCGAAAAAATCAGCGGGTATGGATGCTGTCAGCTTCGGTTTTGTCCTGTCGAGCGTCCTCATCACGGCGGCGATCACCTCGCTCTTTAAGGATGTGAACATCACCGTGAAGGCGAGCTTCCCCGTCGGCGAGTACTCGCCGTCCTTATCCTCGACCTCCTTCGCGGCCAGATGTTCGAGCGTTATGGCGATCCTGGCGCGCTCCATTATGTCCTTGTGCTCGCGGGCGAACGTGTGACACCCGAGAGACCCGTAGAAATGGCCGCCGTCGACGACGAACACGAGCGTCTTCGGCCGACGCTCTTTGGGAACCCTCGACCACGCCCACGCCTGCGCCAGCACCTGCGCCACGCCCGAGCCGTCTTCCGAGGCGCCCTCGAACGGGCTGTCATGGTGCGACGTCACAAGTATCACATCGTCGGATGCGCCGGGCAGAACCCCCCACACGTTGCGCATCTCGCCCGGCTCTTTTTTGCTCTCGAGAGTCAGCGTAGCCTCCCTGCCCTGCCGGGCGGGTCCGCGCAGCCGCATGCCGTCTTGCTTGCCTATCCAGAGGCCGGGCATGGGCTTCATGATTCCGTCGTAGGGCCCGTAATGCGTGTTCGAGTGAGTGGGCTGATCGCGAAGAATCAGGAGAATGCCGGCGGCGCCGCGCCGGAACGACTGCCAGTAGACGTCGTTCGCGGGAGCGTTCTCCGCGTTCGTTCCGCCCTTGAAGTTGCCCCGAATAAACGGCAGGCACTGGCCGTAACGCAGGGTAACGTCGCGGTCGGGGTCCGAGAGCGCATAGGCCGCGCACATATATTTCATGACGAATCCGGTCGGCATATTCGGAAACGGCACTTCCGCCACCACAATCTTGCCCGAGACGTCCGCCGTCTCGAAGTCTTCGGGCCGGCCCTCGCCGACGTAGACGAGAGGAGCGGTGACGCCGTCGGCGCCGGTCGAATCAGTATTCACTATATAAAAGCCGGGGATATCTTCGCCTTCGACCTCGAGCGACCATTCGTCGGCGCTCCATACGGTGATGGGAACGGGGTCCATTGTCACGTCTTCGAGGCCGATCTCGCGCATGCGGTCGGCCACCCACTCCTCGGCCGAGCGGCCATCGGGCGTTCCCGGCCGGCGATGCGGCGTTTGGCATATCCCCTCGATCCATGAGTAGATGAGGTCCGACGGCGGCGCCTCGACCGCGCCGTCGTATTCCGGCAGGGCCGATACCAGCCTTTTCGCATCGCGCCGCGCCTTCCAGATGGCCGGCAGACGCCAGAGCACCGACGACAGTGCGCCGCCGGCGCTGGATTTTATCCCGGCCTCGAGCGGCACAGCCTCGGTCGCGACATCTCCCACACTTTCATTTTCCGTCATCATGCCTCCGATTTGAGACTTGCGCGGTCGCCGGGCCTCCAACGTAATGGGCCCGACGGTTCCGCTTTTCAGCCCTTTTGAATTATACATGATTTCCGCATCGTCCGCACCGTTTTTCTGATGCGCCCCCGCATTGTCCGGATCGGCGTTTTGCTTGACCGATTGCGCCGTTTCGTATGTGTGCAAGGCTAACCTTCTGCCCGATATTTCTTTCCCACATCTTTATCTTGATAAAATACATTCTGATTGGGCCTAATCCAGAGCAAATAGTTATTCCTCAAATGCTTATAACTAAACTATTTATGACTCAGACGCTTGCCAAATCTTAATCTATGTGATAAAAACATCTTCATCTACATAAAAATCCAACCAAGACCAGGAGTCACACCGTTATGTTGTATAATATATCAATCAGGATGTGACCGTGGTGTAAGGCTACAGGATTCTGATGGTGATATTGGGCGATATCTCGTGCTGAGGAGGCCAGGATGGCGAAACGAATTGGAGCGCTTTTGATTATTTTTATTTGCACAAGTATAGCGTGGGTTATCCTGGGGAGCGCCACAAACATCAGGTCCTTCACTCAAGATGCGAAACTGCGTCAGGCGGTCGGTCAATTATGGGGAACCGAGCAGAGGCAGCGGGCACCCAATGTGTATTACCAGACTACGGAAGAGAAGAAAATTGAGACGACATCCGGGTCGAAAACAATCGTAGAGACAAAACTCGAGACGATCAACCATCCCATTACCCTTGACGGCAGTGATATTTCAATAGACCTTGCGCTCGAACACAGAAAGAAGGGATTGCAATGGTATTCGACATACCGGGTTAAGTACTCGGCGAATTACCTTATCAGAAACAGCACCGAGGAGAATCGCGACATCTTCTTCGATTATGCTTTCCCCACTACAAGGGGGATTTACGACAAGTTCTCCTTCATCGTGGATGGCAAGGAGATCCATAAGCTGCAACCCTCTTCGGGGAAAATATTGAGAAAGCTGAGCCTCGGTCCGGGCGTATCAAAAAATGTTGCAATCGGATACGAATCCCAGGGAATGGACGAATGGTGGTATCTCTTTGGGGAAGATGTTTCCCAGATTCGGAATTTTAAGTTGTCAATGAGAACAGATTTCGACGATATTGATTTTCCGGAAAACAGCATATCCCCCACAAAGAAGATAAAAAGGAGTGAAGGCTGGGAACTCATATGGCAGTACTCAAATCTTATCTCGGGCATCCAGATCGGCATGGATATGCCACGCAAACTTAATCCCGGCCCCTTTGCCAGCAGAGTCAGCTTTTTTGCACCGGTTTCCCTGTTTCTTTTTCTGTCCTTGATGTTTATTATTACGACCGTTAAGAGAATCAATATCCATCCGATGAACTATTTTTTTATTTCGGGGGCATTCTTCAGTTTCCACCTGCTTCTGGCATACCTTATAGATCACATGGAGATCCATCTGGCTTTTGCAATCTGTTCAGCAGTTTCAATATTCCTGGTCATTTCCTACATGCGGCTCGTCGTTGGAACACGTTTTGCTCTTTTTGAGACCGGCCTCTCACAATTCGTGTATTTGGTACTTTTTTCGTATGCCTTTTTCCTGAAAGGTTTCACCGGCCTGGCAATAACAATCGTGTGCATATTGACTCTGTTTATCGTAATGCAATTCACCGGCCGAATCGACTGGGACGAGCAGTTTGATGGCAGGGATGGTATTCAGAAAAAGGAATAGGTCAAAACAAGGTTGGACCTGCTGCAGAATGGGAAACGCTCGGCGATTTATCCGGGCTATCGCTTTCTGCGAATAAGGAGATAGTCCAAATGGCCAATGCAAATGTCATGCACAGCCTCGTCAATATCTTTGTCGGTGTCCTGATAATCGGCACATGCGTCCCCCTTGTAAGGGGCAAGATAAAGATGAATTGGTGGTACGGAATACGGATCAAGAAAGCATTCGAATCGGAAGAGAATTGGTATAAGATCAACAAATATGGCGCGCAAAGATTAATTCTCTGGTCTATGGTCCCCCTTCTCACCGGCATCCTGACGCTACTTGTTCCGATAGGTTACATGGTAAGCTTATTGCTCGCCATATGCGTGCCCACCGTATTTATCTGTATCATTCCGATTATCGAAATCCTGTTATTCGCAAGGAAACTGTGATTCGATAGTGACAATTTGAAATCCTCCGCAGAATATGAAATGCTGCCCCTTCCAATTTCTAACTTGATAAAATACATTATCAAGATATGATCAGACTTCTTGCAGTGCAGATTTCAATCCAGGTCATTCTCCAGCGATTTATTTATCTCTGGATTTCTCGCCCTCGCCTGCCACCAGGCACGATATCCGATTACGCCAGTTTCGATGAATCCTCTTCTGACCCGCCTGTTGCCAAAAATCGCACAACCCGTCTCTTGTGGGGGCAGGCCCCCACGCCGGCCCCTCCGGGGCAACCACGGGGGGATTGCCCCTGCAAACAGATAAGAAATGCGCGCAAATTTGAACCGGTTTGCGTTGATATGCATTCAGCCCGTTCGTTTGCCGCGCAATTCGGATTCGGGCAACACGGCGTAAACATCTGAAGAGCCGACGACCTACTTTTTGTAATTAACAATGCTATGATAAACTGCTACCGGTAATATTTTTCATCTTCAATGATTGCGCTCCGGCCTTCGACGACAGAGAGGTGAATTTATGAACGACAAAAAGTTCAAACTCGGTTACGCTCCGACGCGCAGGGTGACGTTCAGCCGCGATGAGGCGGTTCGTTATCGCGGGCTGACGCTCGATAAGATCAAGGGCTTCGGCGCCGAGGTCGTGGACATCGACTGGCTGAACGACGAGGGGCTACTCTTCGACATTCAACAGGTATGCGACGTCGTCGAAAGGTTCAGAAAAGAGGGCGTCGACGCGGTTTTCACGCCGCATTGCAACTTCGGCACAGAGGAGGCGGTGGGCCGGCTCGCAAGAGAACTCGCTCTTCCGCTGCTGCTCTGGGGGCCGCGCGACGACGCGCCCGGACCCGACGGCATTCGCCTGCGCGATACCCAATGCGGCCTGTTCGCCACGAGCAAGGTGCTCCGAAGGGTCGGAGTTCCGTTCAGCTACATCGTCAACTCCCGCCTCGAGGACCCGGTGTTCGAAAGAGGATTCCGCACGTTCACGGCGGCCGCCTCCGCCGCAAACGCCTTCAGGAAAATGCGCATAGGACAGGTCGCACCGCGTCCCGGAGCCTTCTGGACGATGATGTGCAATGAGGGCGAGCTGCTCGAGCGCTTCGGGCTCGAGGTCGTCCCTCTCACGTTATCGGAAATCATCGAGCGCGCGAAGACAAAAGTGTCCGACGAGAAAAAGGCGGTCCTCGAGGAGGTCGGCGCTATCAAGGAGGCCGTCGACACCGCCGATTGCCCGGAACAGGCGTTGCACACGCTCGTCGGCCTGAAAATGGCCCTACGGGAATGGGCCGATGAAAATGGGCTCGGCGCGATTGCGCTCCAATGCTGGACCGCCATGCAGGACGCGCTCGGGATCGTCCCGTGCTTCGTCAACGGGCTGCTGACGGCCGAGGGCCTGCCGGTCACGTGCGAGACGGACATCCATGGCGCCGCCACCGCGATACTTTTGCAGGCGGCCGCCCTTCCCGAGCGCCCCATCTTCTTCGCCGACCTGACGATTCGGCATCCTGAGAACGACAACGCCGAGCTGCTGTGGCATTGCGGCAATTTTCCGCTGTCCCTCAAGCACGAGGAAAGCGCCACGTCCGCGTGCGGCAGACATTTCATAATGGAAGGCGGCTACCCCGGCTGCGGCGAGTTCCGCATCAAGGACGGCCCGATCACGCTCGCGCGTATGGACGGCGATCACGGCGAGTATTCGCTCCTGATCGGCCACGCAAAGGCGACAAGCGGACCTCTGAGCCGCGGCACATACGTGTGGGCAGAGATGGGCGACTGGCCGCTGTGGGAGGAACATATCCTCCGGGGGCCGTACGTGCATCACGTCGCCGGCATTCACGGCCACCTCGCCGCCGC
>CBDUSG010000210.1:0-6013 GCA_965369575.1 uncultured bacterium
TCGAACGGAAACCGTGAGGCGAACGGGCAAAAACCCAGGAACCCGTCGTTTTCATATATCACCCTGAATCCCTGAGATATCTCCTCGCGGATGATGTCGCAAAATACGCATCGGTCCTTGTAATTGTAATAGTTCTTCGCTCCTACCAACTCTTCGCGCACCCTTTTCGGCGTAATCGGAGTGGCTATGAGCTGGGAATGCGGATGGCTGAGCGAGGCGCCCGCCCTGCGCCCCTCGTTCTTGAAAATCAGGATATACTTGAACCGCTTGTCCTTGTTCAGATCAACCAGCCTGTGCTTGTAAGCCTGGAATACCTTTGTCAGGCTTTCGGTGCCGTGCATGTGGAACTTCTTATGATGGTCCGGCGTCTCGATGATCACCTCGTGGGCGCCTATACCGTTCATCTTGTCGTACATACCCACGCCGGCCTTGCCCATATCGCCTTCGATGCGGAGGGCGGGAAACTTGTTGGGCACGACACGCAGGTCCCACCCCCCACTGTTCGCCTGCTGATGGTTGTCGCGGTAAGCAAGGACTTCGGGCGGGGTCTTGTCCTCGTGTCCTTCGCAAAACGGACAAAAGCCCGTATCGTCGTCCGAGGGTTCCGGGTGAAAGTCGGTTGGCCGTTTGCCGCGTTCGGTCGCAATTATCACCCATCGACCGACGACGGGATCCTTACGCAATTCTGGCATTCTTTACTTCTCCTGTTGTAAAACTCCGGCCCAGGAATTTTCCCGGGCTCCGCCTAAAGAGATTGCCTTTTCATATAATTCGACGTATCGTCTGGCCGAGGCATCCCACGAAAAGTCGCATTCCATACCATTTTGCATGATGCGGCTCCACTGAGCCTTGTCCGCGTAAAGCTCTCGGGCCTCCCGAAGCTTTGCCATCAGCGCCGACGACGAGTATTCAGTAAACTTGAATCCGTTCCCCTCGGAGGAAGGGGAGTCGTTGTAGTCAACGATCGTGTCTTCGAGGCCGCCGGTGGCGCGAACGAGCGGCACCGTTCCGTACTTCAGGCTGTACATCTGGTTCAATCCGCACGGCTCATACCTGGACGGCATCAGGAAGATGTCCGCTCCGGCCTCGATCTTGTGGGCGAGCTCGTTCGAAAATCCCAGCTTTACCCCGACCCGATCGGGATATTTCGCGGACAACTCCTCGAATAGTTCATGGTATTTCCGCTCGCCCGTGCCGAGGAGCGCCAACTGGAAGCCCTCGTCCACAATGTCGTCCATGACAGGAGCAAGTATATCAAAACCTTTCTGGTCGGCCAGTCGCGAAACTATCCCCAGCAGGGGGGCGCCGTCGACTTGCGGCAGCCCGAACCGCTCGAGCAGGTCGGTCTTGCATTTGGCCTTGCCCGCAAGGTCTGCGGGCCCGTAGTTGGCGGCCAGATACGCGTCGGTTTCGGGATTCCATGCCTCGTAGTCGACGCCGTTGAGCACGCCGAACAGCCGGTCGGAGCGCCTCTCGAGCATGCCATCGAGCTTGTAGCCGAGCTCGGGCGTCTGGATCTCCTTGGAATAGCGGGGGCTGACGGTGGTCAGCACGTCGGCCCCGATGATGCCCGCCTTCAGCAGGTTGATTTTTCCGTAGAACTCGATGCCGTCAGGCGTAAACAGATCCCATGGAAGATTCGTAAGGTGCATGTCGAGATGCCAGAACAGGCCCTGATAGGCAAGGTTATGTATCGTAAACAGGACGCCGGTTCTCTTGAACAGGGGATGATCGGCAAGAAAAGTCCTGAGGAATATCGGCACCAGGCCCGTCTGCCAGTCATTGCAGTGGATAACGTCCGGCTTCATGTTCAGCGCCTTGCACAGCTCGAGCACGGACTTGGAAAAGAAAATGAACCTCTCGGCGTTATCCGAGTAAGGGCCCTCGGATGTGCCGTACAATTCCTCGCGATCGTAATATGCGGACTTGCCTATGAAATAGACCGTGACCCCGTCGTCAGTGACGGTCCGGAACACTTCTCCGAATTCTTCCCTGTCGGAGATGGGCACGGAGAAACAACAGTCGATGTCCTCGGCGCCGAGACCTTTACGCCTCGTGGCGTCATAATAAGGCACGACGGCGCAAACCTCGTGCCCCTGTTTGGTCAACGCCTTGGTGAGCGCGCCGGCTACATCGGCGAGCCCGCCCGTTTTGGAAAACGGCACCATTTCGCTTGAGGCAAACAGAATCTTCATACTTTCTCTTTCGCTTTCTTAACGCCGGCTCTTGAAAATTTGACGGGAGGAGGCTTTATCTTCGTTCCCTTGCCGATTACCACGATCCCCGATTCCGTGACCGAAAACCGCTCTCTGTCCTTATCGAGGTCGTACCCTATCTCGGTGTGGGAGGGAACCTGGACATATTTGTCTATTATCGTGTTCTTGATGCGGCAGTATCGGCCCACCTCGACGCTGTCGAAGAGTATCGAATCCTCGACGGTAACGAAGCTGTTTATGCGCACGCGCGGCGAGAGAATGGAGCGCTTGACTTTTCCGCCGCTGACTACGCATCCGCCGGAGGTTATGGAGTCGAGCGCAACACCCATGCGGCCGCCCTTGTACTCCTGAGCGAACACAAACTTCGCCGGCGGATTCTGAGGCTGAAAAGTGCGGATCGGCCATTGCGGATCGTACAGGTTGAATACGGGACTGACCGAGACGAGGTCCATGTTGGCCTCATAATAGGCGTCGATCGTGCCTACGTCCTTCCAGTAATCGGCCTCTTTTTTGTTTTCGTCCACGAAATTGTATGTGTAGACCTTGTGAGAACTCAGCATCAGGGGGATGACGTCCCTGCCGAAGTCGTGCCTTCTGTGCTCGCCCGGTGCGTCGCGGAGGACTGCGGCCAGAACGTCTTTTTCGAAAATATATATGCCCATCGATCCGAACGTGGAGTTCTCCTTGCCCGGCAGCGGCACGGGGTCGGCGGGCTTTTCCTCAAAGCCGACCACACGCTCATCACTATCGACCTGTAATATGCCGAACCGGTGACCCTCTTGTCTCGGGATCTCTATGGCGGCGACGGTCATGTCCGCTCCCCTTGAATCGTGAAAGGCGAGCATCTTCGAGTAGTCCATCTTATAAACATGGTCGCCGGAAAGAATAATGACCTTGCTCGTGGCGCCGTGCTCCAGAAGATGGAGGTTCTGATACACGGCATCCGAGGTGCCCATGTACCAGTCCGCACTCACTCTTTGCTGCGCCGGGATCAACTCTATGAACTCGCCGAACTCGTTGTGAAAGATGTTCCAGCCGTTCCTGACGTGCCGATTCAGCGAGTCGGATTTGTATTGTGTGAGGATGTTGATACGACGGAGGCCCGAATTGACGCTGTTGCTCAAGGTAAAATCGATGAGCCTGTAGATTCCGCCGAATGGAACGGCAGGCTTGGCCCTGTCGATCGTAAGAGGATGCAGACGCTCTCCCCTTCCGCCCACTAAAAGCATCGCCACGACATGCCGCATATTCTTGACGTATCACCTTTCTTTGGACGATTCTGGGGGAACGGCCTCCACGGAAAACGGGACGGAACGGCAAAAGATGAGCGGTGAGCTTGCGCGACTCCCTCCGCCGCTGGTTTAATTTTAACAGAAAGCCTCGGCTTCGTCAATGGGCCACGATCGTCCATTTTCGGATATTTTGGGGCGTCAAACGCGTTCCGAGGTCGGCCCTCAGGCGGCATATAGCATATAGAGCAATATTTTGCTTGACAACAAAATCGGGAAATGTTAATATGAAATTATCTAACAGAAGAAATGTCCAGTGAACTTCTCGTTCTCGCCACTCATTGGCGGATTTTTGTGAGCCGCCGATCCGGGCAGTTTCGGCGTAGAATGGGCGCTTAGGGACAGAACGGGGCAAAAAAGACGCGAGTCTGGACAGGACGCTGCAACTTGTTTGTGGGAACTTTTGAGCGGAAACTGGACTCCTCGAACAGGTTCCGGCTGCCCAAGGAGATACTCCGCGAAATCGCCTCCGGCGCGATCGAGCGGCTGCCCTGCCTTCCCATCTCCGGAGAATGCCTCGTCGTATTCCCTCCCAATCCCTTTCGCGAGATGGTCGAGCGCTTCTCGAATGTCGAAATTTCCGATATCCGACACAGGCGGCTTGCGCGCGACCTGTTCGCCAACACCGAAAACTGCAGGGTGGACGCGGCGGGCAGGATGATGCTCTCGACTCGACTGAAGGAGTGCGCGGGAATCCGTTCGGCCGTGTTATTGGTTGGCGCCGGGAGATATTTCGAGATATGGTCCAAGGAAGGATTTCTGGCGCGCCGCCGAGAGGAGACGGGGAAAATATTGAGGGACTGGCTGATGGGGAGCGATCTTGCTTTATGAACCAATCGGATCGGCGGGGGGGACGGGGGGAAGGCCGTGAAGCGATGCAGGTGCCCGGGCGGCAAGAGCGGGGCAAAGAACGACGGAGCTTCGGTCGCGACCGACGTCGTGCTTTCGAGTCGGACCATGGAAACGGTTGTCGTTTTTTCGTCCAACGAAGACTTCATCGATCTCTCCAATGATGCGCTCACAAAACAGGGGTTTACCTTGCTTGGAGTGGACTCGCAAGCCCGACTGATCGAATGTTGCTCGGGCGGCTATCTCAACTATCTATTAGATCTTGGCGGGATGGAGTTCCGAAGAGCACGCTCAGTCACGATGAGCATTCGCGCTCGCGCGCCCAACTCGTCGATCGTCGCGTTCTGTCCCGAAACAGAATGGGGATCCCGCCTTAAAGAGGCCGGCGCAAGCGTGGTCATCAAGGGCAGAAACGACGTGACCGTACAGATCATGGAGGCTTCAACGGGCTTCCTTGAAAATATCAACGCCATCATATCCCAACACTTGCGATCGACAAGGCAAAAGATGAAGGAGACGTCGATCCGCTCGCGCATCGAAAAAGCGGCCGCCCAAGTGGCTCACCTGTCGCTTCAGCATATGCTGCAGACCGACGCAAACGTTCGCACATTCCTCACCAACTCATGGCCTGCCTCCAGGCACGGGCAGTATGTTGCAATAATTGGCGGTGAAACCATCGGATTCGCCGACGAGGCCGGAAAGCTCGCCGAGCAGATAAGGAGTCTCAGACCGAGGGGAAACATCCTGATTCAGAAAATCGACTGCGAAGACGATTCGCTTCGACAACATGTTAAATGAAAGGGAATTTATGAACCTGCTATGTGTCGCTGTCGACTCCGAGGTCTCGGTGATAGTGCGCAATCCCCTTTCACCTCATAGATTTTTCGAGACAAGGGCCGTTATCGACACGGGCGCCGACTTTTCATGCATCCCGACCCACATGCTGGCAGACCTCGGCTCTGTCGCCTACCATCTGCTGAATGTGAGCGATTACGACGGCGTTGCGCGCCTGAAGCTGGCCTACTATCTCACCATCGAGCTTTCCGGGAAATCCCACATGCTCGAAAACGTCGTCGGCATCGAATGCGAGACCGTGATGCTCGGCAAAGACCTGCTCGGAAGCCAATCGCTTCTTGTGCTGCTCCCCGCCGAATAAACCCCTTCGCCTCCAGCCCGCGCGCCCGCTCCCGGTTCGGCCGTGCAACGCGCTGCCCCACTCCCCCGCTTGCGCCCGCTTCGGCGCCACCCAAGACATTTTCCACCATGCACGGCGGATTGACAAACATGTCCTGATCTGCTATTTTTATTGCATCACGAAAAGCCGGAGTGGTGAAATTGGTAGACGCAGGGGACTCAAAATCCCCCGGAGCTTGGCTCCATGCGGGTTCGATTCCCGCCTCCGGCACCATTGGTATGAAAGGACTTGCGCAGTTTCGCGTGAGTCTTTTTTTGTTGGGGAAAATCGGCAATCGTGACCAAATCGTGACCATCGCGAATAGCGGCGGTTTCACTCTGGAGGTATGCGGCTTGCTTCTCAGCGGCCGCCTGGAGGTCCCCAGGGCTGACGATATTGTACCTGTCGAAGACTGAGCGCGTCTTATGACCGCTTATCTGCATGGCCACGCGCTCGGGGATTCCCGCCCTTATCATGTTTCTAAT
>CBDUSG010000211.1:0-6006 GCA_965369575.1 uncultured bacterium
GGAAGGAAATCTGAGCGACCCATGCAAACTCAAGAGCCGTCACACCGCTGCAACGCGGCCCGGGAAACCGATTTTCTGAAGCATGAATGCGGCGTATTCGGAATATTCGGGCATCCGGAGGCGTCCAAAATCACATATCTGGGCCTGTACTCGTTGCAGCACAGGGGACAGGAGAGCTCGGGCATCGTTTCCTGCAGCGAGGGCCATCTTCACCGCCATCGCGATATGGGTATGGTCCACGATGTTTTCAATGAGAAGGTGCTCGAAGACCTTCCCGGCGACTCGGCGATAGGCCACGTCCGCTATTCCACCTCCGGATCCACGCTGCTGAAAAACGCCCAGCCGATTCGCGTCGACTGTGCGCGAGGGCCATTGGCCGTCGCGCATAACGGCAACCTCGTCAACGCAAAACAACTGAGAGATAAACTGGAAAAGAAGGGCTCGATTTTCCAGTCGACGAGCGACAGCGAGGTGATCGTTCACCTCGTGGCGCGATCAAAAGAAAAAGAGGCCGAATCCGCGCTGGCCGAGGCCCTGCGAGCGCTGGAGGGCGCATATGCACTCGTCGCGATGGATTCGGAAAAATTAATGGCCGCCAGGGACCCGCACGGGTTCAGGCCGCTGTGTCTGGGCAAGCTCAAGGGCAGCTTTGTCATAGCCTCGGAAAGCTGCGCATTCGATATCGTCGACGCCGAATTCGTTCGCGACATAGAGCCCGGAGAGATGGTCATAATAGACCGCAGCGGCGTTCATTCCCGTTCGATCGGCGCGCCTGTACCGTCCCGAAAGGGACTGTGCATCTTCGAGCTTATTTATTTCTCCCGCCCCGACAGCATCGTCTTCGGGCGGGACGTCGAGCGTGTGAGGCATAAATTGGGCGCGACCCTGTGGCGCGAGGCGCCCATCGAGGCCGACCTCGTCATACCCGTGCCGGATTCCTCCAACGCGGCCGCGCTCGGCTACGCCCACGAGTCCGGGATTCCGTTCGAGATGGGACTGATAAGGAACCACTACGTCGGCCGCACGTTCATCGAGCCCTCGCAATCGATACGGGACTTCGGGGCGAAATTGAAGTACAACCCCGTGAAAACGACCCTGCGAGGCATGCGAGTCGTCGTCGTCGACGACTCGATTGTCCGCGGCACCACCAGCCGAAAGATCGTTAAGATGATCCGTAGCGCCGGCGCCACCGAAATCCACACTCGGATAAGCTCTCCCCCGATAGCGCACTCATGCTATTATGGGATAGACACGCCGACCCGCGAGGAGCTCATAGGCGCCAATCAGACGGTCGACGAGATCCGGCAATATCTGCAGGTCGACTCGCTCTACTATCTCAGCGCCAAGGGTCTCGTTGAATCGGCGGCCGGCGAGGATAACGAGTTTTGCCTCGCGTGTTTCACAGGCGAGTATCCCATAAAACTCAGTGTCGACTTCAAGAAGCTCGAATTCGACCGCGAGCAAAGCCCGGCAACCGCCAAGATATAGGAATGCCAGAAGACTCCTTCACGTACAAGCAGGCAGGCGTGGACATCGACGCCGCCGATTCCCTCAAAAAGAAAATCGCGCCGCTGGCACGGGCCACCTTCTCGCCCGAGGTGCTTCAGGACATCGGCCTGTTCGGCGGCATGTTCAGGCTGGACGTCTCGCGCTATCGCGACCCGATCCTCGTCTCGAGTGTCGACGGAGTCGGCACCAAGCTCAAGATCGCCTTCGAGACGGGCCGCCACGACACGGTCGGCGTAGACCTCGTTTCGCACTGCGTCAACGACATCCTGATGCAGGGCGCCGAGCCGCTCTTTTTCCTCGACTACCTTGCGATGGGAAAGCTCGACGTCGCAGTCGCCGAGCAGGTCGTCGCCGGGCTCGCCGAGGGCTGCCGCAAAGCCGGATGCTCGCTCATCGGCGGTGAGACGGCCGAGATGCCGGACTTCTACAATCCCGGCGAATACGATCTCGCGGGCACTATCGTCGGCGCGGTTGACAGGGGAAAAATTATCGACGGCTCGGCGATAAAGGAGGGCGACGCGATCATCGCGCTGAAATCGTCCGGGCTGCACACCAACGGGTACTCGCTCGTCCGCAAGCTTTTCCTCGCCTCGGGCAGATACTCGCTCGACCAGTCTATCGACTTGCTCGGCAGGTCCCTCGGCGACGAGCTGCTCGAGCCGCACCGCTGTTACGCAAAGCCCGTGCGCAAGCTTCTCGATGTGATCGACATTCGCGGAATGGCGCACATCACCGGCGGAGGATTGACCGGCAACGTTCCGCGAATCCTGCCGAAAACGCTGGACGCCGAGATAGATACCGGCTCATGGCGGCCGCAGATGATATTCGAGCTTATACGGCGGGACGGCGATATCGCGAAGGACGAGATGATGCGAACGTTCAATATGGGCGTCGGCATGGTTCTGATCGTCTCGCCCGACGACGAAGCGTCCGCCCTCAAGAGCCTCGAGGACGAAGGCGAGGAGGCCTGGACGATCGGCCGTATCACGCCGGGAACCGGCAAACTGAGGCTCCGGGAGTGATAATGCCCGCGCTTAACACATACAGGATCGAGGTCGGCCTGAAGACGAAGGTCCGCGACGCCGCCGGGGCGGCCGTCAAGAGAAACATAATCGATGACCTCCGGATTCCGGTCGAAGACGTAAGAACAATTCGGGTCTATACGATCCTCACCGATCTTCCGCGCAAAAACATCGAGACGCTCCGCAGCGAGCTGTTCACCGACCCAATAATCGAGGTCTCCGCTCTCGACAGGCCGCTGGCGCGCAAATTTTCGTGGGTCATCGAGGTCGGCTACAAGCCCGGCGTTACCGACAACGTCGCCAAGACCTCGCGCGAGGCCATCGCCGACATCTTCGACGGCGCCTTCAGCGAGTGCCAGGTGTTCACGTCGAAACAGTATCTCATCAAGGGAGACATCAAAAGGAAGCAAGTCGAGGCCATCGCCAGGGGGCTCCTGGCCAACGACATCATCGAGCGGTGGCGCGTGGCAAGCTTCGGCGAGTTTAAGAAAAAGGGCGGCGTGTCGCTTCCGCCCCCATTGGCTGGAGATCGCCGCGAGGCCGTTGTCAAAGAGTTCGACCTCGATGTCTCGGACAATCAGCTCATGCGCATCAGCAGCGAAGGCATCCTCTCGCTCAGCCTCGATGAGATGCACGCGATAAGAAATCACTTCAGCCGCAGGTCCACGGTTCGCGCGCGCGCGTCTTTGGGCCTCGGCGACAGGCCCACGGACGTCGAGCTCGAGGCCATCGCACAGACGTGGTCCGAGCACTGCAAGCACAAGATATTCAACGCCACGATAGATTACGAAGATGAGGACGGCCGCACGACGCGAATCACGAGCCTGTTTAACAGGTTCATCAGGCAGGCGACCGACGAGATATCCGAACGCGTGCCGTGGCTCGTTTCAGTCTTCCACGACAACGCCGGCGTCATCAAATTCAACGACGAGTGGAACCTCGTCATGAAGGTCGAGACCCACAACAGCCCGTCGGCGCTCGACCCGTACGGCGGAGCGATTACCGGCATCGTCGGCGTCAACCGCGACCCGTTCGGCACCGGCAAGGGGTGTCGGCTCATTTTCAACGTCGACACGTTCTGCTTCGCCCCGCCGGATTATTCGGAGCCGCTGCCGCCGAGGCTGCTTCATCCGAAGAGAATTTTCAGAGAGGTGCACCGCGGCGTCAGAGACGGCGCCAACCAGAGCGGAATACCCGACGTCAACGGCAGCATAGTCTTCGACGACCGCTACGCCGGCAAGCCGCTCGTGTTCTGCGGCACCGGCGGCCTGATGCCCTCGGACATCCTCGGCGAGCCGGCGCACTTGAAGGAGATTCATTCGGGCGACTTCATCGTCATGACCGGCGGCAGGATCGGCAAGGACGGCATCCATGGCGCCACATTCTCATCCGAGGAGCTTCACAGCGAATCGCCGACCTCGGCCGTTCAGATCGGCGACCCTATCACGCAGAAGAAAATGACCGATTTCCTGCTCGAGGCGCGCGACCTCGGCATGTATCGCGCCATCACGGACAACGGCGCGGGCGGGCTCTCTTCCTCTGTCGGCGAAATGGCAAGGCTGTGCGGCGGATGCCAGCTCAGGCTCGAGAGGGCGCCGCTCAAATACGAGGGCCTGCAGCCATGGGAAATTCTCCTTTCCGAGGCGCAGGAGCGAATGACACTGGCGGTCGATCCGCAGAAGATCGAGCAATTCCTCGGGCTTGCCCGCAGGCGCGAGGTAGAAGCGACCGTTCTCGGCAATTTCACGGACACGGGCAAGTTTCACGTCCTGTACGACGACAGGACGGTCGCCTATATCGACATGGACTTTTTCCACGACGGCACACCGGAGATGAAGCTGATCGCAAAATGGAAGCCGCCCCTCCACGAAGAGCCCGACCTTGCGGAACCCGGCGATTATAATCGGATGCTGGAACAGATGCTGGCGCGCCTGAATGTGTGCAGCAAGGAATCCTTCGTCAGGCAGTACGACCACGAAGTGCAGGGCATGAGCGCGCTCAAACCGTTCGTCGGCAGCGAAAACGACGGCCCGGGCGACGCCGCCGTGCTGAGGCCCATCCACGGCTCTTGCGAGGGTGTTGTAGTCTCCAGCGGCATATGCCCGCGCTACAGCGACATCGACACATATCACATGACCGCATGCGCGATCGACGAAGCCGTCAGGAACGCCGTGTGCGTCGGCGGCCGTCTGGGCCATCTGGCCGGGCTCGACAACTTCTGCTGGCCCGACCCGGTGCAGTCCGACAAGACGCCCGACGGCCGGTACAAATTGGCCCAGCTCGTGCGGTCGAATCTGGCGCTGTACGACTACTGCACGGCCTACGATCTACCCTGCATCTCCGGCAAAGACAGCATGAAGAATGACTATATGATAGGCGGTGTAAAGATATCGGTTCCGCCTACGCTGCTGTTTTCCGTGCTCGGACGCATCGAGGACGCGCGCAAAGCGGTCTCGATGGACGCCAAGCGGCCGGGCCACCATGTTTACGTCGTCGGGACAACGAAAAACGAGTTGGGCGGGAGCGAATACTTCGCGCATCACGGCTTTGTCGGAAACAATGTGCCCAAGGTCGACGCCGAGGCTGCAAAGAAGATATATCATGCTCTGGCCGAAGCGATGGACAGGCGACTTATCGCATCCTGCCACGACTGCTCCGACGGCGGCCTCGGCGTCGCGCTGGCCGAGACGGCCTTCGCAGGCGGACTCGGCATCACGGCCGACCTGTCCGCGGCGCCGGCCGAGGAATCCCTGCGGCCCGATTTTCTCCTGTTCTCAGAGTCGCAGAGCCGGTTCGTCGTCACGGTCGCCACCGCCAAGGCCCGCGAATTCGAAAAAATAATGCGCGGCCTGCCGTGCTCGAGGATCGGCAAAGTCACGAAATCGCCCATGCTGCTTGTCAGGGACGGCTCGGGGCGGGAAATCGTTTCCGCCGACATATTCAGGCTCAAGCGGGCCTGGCAAAAGCCGCTCGACTGGTAACCTCACTATGATTGGAAGCTATCGCTGAAATGAAACCGCGCGCGCTGATTCTGACCGGATACGGCATCAATTGCGACTACGAGACCGAATACGCCTTCAGCATGCCGGGCGTCGGCGGCAGGGCCGAGCGCGTTCACGTCAACGACCTCCTTGAAAACTCATCCAATGGGAAGCCGCTGAACGATTACGACATTCTCGCCTTGCCGGGCGGATTCGCTTATGGCGACGACATCGCCGCCGGCAAGGCGCTCGCGAGCAGGCTGAGGCATCATCTTGCCGAGCAGCTCGATGAGTTCATCGCCGCCGGCAAGCTGATAATCGGCATATGCAACGGATTCCAGGTGCTCGTCAAGATGGGGCTGTTGCCGGCCATCGACAGGCGCTACGGCGAGCAGCAGGTCACGCTGACTTACAACGACTCGAACAAGTTCGAGGATCGGTGGGTCTACCTCACCGCGAATCCGAAATCCCGTTGCATTTTCACGAAAGGCCTT